>JAQVEI010000445.1 GCA_028697695.1 Lentimicrobiaceae bacterium | reverse complement strand
CTTTCTTCCCATCGGTTGACCAGTGCTTGCATCACTGCTTTCTTTTCGGTTCGTGTCATCATTTTTTGACACAAAATTAAACACCATATACCAGGCAGAAAAGATGCTCATGCCCGGAGGCTTACGAATATTTTATTAAGTTGGTTGGAATAACAGGTGCATTACCACCGAAGAGCAACCCATTTAACCCTGCGTTTACAGAGTTTTGTCCTGAGCTTTTCCATCCATCCCACCCACCAGGCTTCCACATTTCATAAGCTCCAATTGTAATGAAAGCGACGACACCCCAAATAAACTCACCACTTGGGTCAGTGTACTTCAAAGGGTTATTCCAGCAATAACTATACCTGTTAAAACTCTGCGTATAATCCGGTGCCTGCATAAAATTATCCGGTGAGAGCATGCGACCAATGATGGGGTCGTAAAACCTGCCGTTCATGTTTATCAGGTTGAAAGCATATAGATGCTCGTGACCAGTAAAGCCGCGGTCAAACAACGGCTCTTCAGGAGTTGAGGTAAATGCCCGCCAGGTGTCGGGATCTCTTCTGTTGCCCCATGCATCAAAGCTTTGTTCTTGCAGCAGGTTGCCATTCTCGTCGGTAATGGTGTTCCAGGAGCCGAGGTGGTCGGCGTGGATGTAATTGATTTCTGCAGTGCCGTCAGGTTTTATAATATGTATAGCAAATAAACCCAGCGGGCCCGATAGATAGGTGTATTTGTACTGCTGCCTGCGGGTGGGGTGCTGTTTCATTTGTTTGTCAATTGACATGGTATGCCAAAAGTAATGAATTTTTGAATTGGAAATTTGGTGGCGTTGGAAGGGGGATTGGAGATTCTACATAGCAAGGGGTCGGCAGTATTTATATTACTTTCGGCTCTCATGCAAGTTGTTTTTGTACCATCGTTTTTTATTAAACCAAGCCAATGTGCTGTCAGGCTTGAGATTGGTTTTGTATAAACGATAAATGTTCGGTTGTTTGATGAGTTCAGAGTCGAACCAATAAGAATAATCAGAAAACACTACTATGGTTGAATCATTGAGTATGACACCTTTGGTTTCATAAACTGATCTGCGGCAAAGTTGGTCATTAGAAATACCAAATGTCTGAATAATAATAGTATCACTCACTTGTTTATAATGGCCGGCTCCCTCCTTTCCAATTATATTGATTTGATTCTCAATAATTGAAATCATTTTTTCCGGATATAACCAAAATTCATTACCGATTGGAAGATATGAATCAACAAACTTTGCTTTACCATCTTTGTATAAAGCGAAAGCACCTCGCTGATTTACTGAAACAAATATTCCGTCCACTCGAATTTGATATTTATGGCTTGAGACAGATATTGAATCCATAAATACTGTAAATTGTTTCCGACAATTGATTGGGCTTACACATGACGCAAGTAGAAATAGAGTACAGCATCCGATTGTTACATGAATAGATTTCATGATTAAAATGTATAGAGTGAGAATGGATTTACGTACCCTCCTTGCAGGAATGGTGCAGAAGGCGAACCGGAGTTTGTATTAAAATAGGGTGTTGGTACCACCCATCGGTGAATACCATTTTGAAAAAGGTCTTGAACCCATGCTGCATCTATACCAAATCGGCTTACTCTGTTTCCATTTCGATAACCTAAATACATTCCTGCATATACCCGACTCCCGGAAGAGTAAGTTCCTAAGGGATTTTTACCGTGTATTGGAGATATGTATTCTGAGTCACCACCTAATTGTTTAGGCTTTCGTTTGTACTCCTCCAATGGCGGTTCAGTAGTAAAAAGATTGAATCCAAACGAAACTTCGCCAATGCCAATTTCCGCGGCAGCTGTGCGATACCAGTCGCTTCCTCTGAAAGCATCATTAGTCATGGCAAAAGAAAAATCGCCCTTACGATAACCAACAAACCATTGGTTTTGACTATATTTCCCCTCAATGGTATTGCCACCAAAAGAGAAATGCTGATTGTTTGATCTATCGTAATATGAGAAACCATAACGTGCCTGCGTACCTGATATTTTAGCAGGATTCTTAGCAAATATATTGCTAAAACCCGAAGAGTACCCACCGCCACCAGACAAAGTAAAGTCTCCGAACTTTTGAGAAGCCCCAAAATTTACATTTCCACCAAAAGGACCAATACCTGCATTGAAGTTCATTGCAAAATCATCGCTGGGTTTATATGCCGCATTAATAGAAACACCAAAGCTAAACGGGTCTATCCCAACTGATAAGTAAAAGTTATCTGTTCTTGCAACAGGAATTTGACATGAATTGTTAATGCCCGTTATTGTGGATGTTACATTCGAATAAGCAGTCCCAAGTGGGTCATGAACTCCGTTAATCAAATTGCTTGTAAAGTCTGTAATCATGCCCATAATAAAAAAAGGCATCATAAATACATCCCCGCTCGGGTCAACATATTTAAGCGGATTATTCCAGCAATAACTATACCTGTTAAAACTCTGCGAAAAATCGGGTGCCTGTATGTAATTGTCGGGCGAGAGCATACGGCCTAGAATGGGGTCATAGAAACGCCCATTCATGTTTATCAGGTTGAAGGCATAGATATGTTCGTGCCCTGTAAAACCACGGTCGAAAAGTGGTTCGGGAGCGACAGTAGTAAAAGCCTTCCATGTTAAAGGGTCTCTCCTATTACCCCATGCATCAAAACTAAGTTCCTGCAGCAGGTTTCCGCTTTCATCGGTTATGGTGTTCCACGAGCCGAGGTGGTCGGTATGGATGTAATTGATTTCTGCAGTGCCGTCAGGTTTTATAATATGTATGGCAAATAAACCCAGCGGGCCCGATAGATAGGTGTATTTGTACTGCTGCCCGTTTTTGGTGATGTATTCACAAACGCCTGCCCAAATTTTATCAATATCATCTTCTCTATTTGAGTAGTGCTGAGAAATGCGTTGTTTGTGGTGCCCGTATTGTATTGAAAGTAAATGGTCACCTTCGGTAATTGTTTTCACTTTATCGTATCCGTTATAGGTAATATCCTGCCGGGGACCGGTAAGTATTGGGTTTGCTGTTGTAACTTCAGTAATAGCATGAGGACCATAGCCATTGGTTCCATAAATTGCATTAGAAAATATGGTATTGCCATCGCTGTATTTGTAGGTCATGTTACCTAAT
>JAQVEI010000444.1 GCA_028697695.1 Lentimicrobiaceae bacterium | reverse complement strand
GGTTTGCTTCCAATGCTTTGGTGAAAGTTCCTTTTACTGCGTAGGTGATGCGAATGGTTTCTTCGGTGGGGTTGCTTTGCATGGAGAAGCAACGGGACTCGGGCCATTGGCCAATGCCGTCGTAGTCCTCATCGAGGGCGAGGTGGAGGAATTGGCCGGGGTGGTATTTATATTTACTTCCTAATGATTTGAATTCGAGGGTGTAGATGCCTTCGAAGGGGTTGAGAATGGAGATAACCCTAGATTTGTATTTTTTAGCTAACATATGAATTACACGAATTTTGACGAATTGCACGAAACTGAACTAATTGACAATACGTCTGTAAGTTAAAGATGGGGTTCCAAAGTTGATTAATATTCCAAGTTTGAATTTCGTAGCTTTTACATTGTTCAATGTTTGTTGGCTTCCTTATCAATCAAAAGTTTTGTAGCTTTCAACTCGATTATAATTGAATCAAAACAGACAAAGTCAGCCCGAAAGTATTTACTGAGAGGCTTATCCTCGTAATAGACAGGTAATTTCTTTTCACGATTATAAGGTATTTCAGCTTTTTTAAACTCTAATTCAAGTGCTTCAGCATACACACTTTCAAGCAACCCTGATCCTAGTTTTTTATGAACTTCCATGCATGCACCGATTATCTTGTAGCTTTCTTCTTTAAAGATGATTTCAGGCATAACTTTTTAGTGAAATTCGTATTAATTCGTGAAATCCTTGAAAAATTCACTTATTACATTATCCGCATAATCAAACATTTCCTTTGTCAGGCCCGGATAGGTGCCGAGGAAGAAGGTGTCATTCATGATGGTGTCAGTATTCTTCAGATTATCCGCGATGCGCCAGTTTTTACCTACAAAAGCAGGTTGCTTTGTCATATTACCGGCGAAAAGGTTTCGGGTTTCGATGAGATTGGCATTCAGATGACGGGTAAACTCATCCCTGGTAAATCCTGCATTTTCATTGATAGTCACAATAAATGCAAACCATGAAGGATCAGACCCTTCAGTTGCCTTGGGTAAACTGAAAGCGCCGGGATACTTTTCGAAAATGCGATACCATGATTTGAAGTTTTCTTTGCGTCTTTCGCCAAAATGTTCCAGCTTGTCCATCTGAGCAGCACCAATGGCAGCCTGTATATCCGTCATTTTCAGGTTATAACCAACCTCGGAATAAACATATTTATGATCGTAACCAAAAGGTAATTGTCCGAATGATTGTGAGAAGCGTTTGCCACAGGTGTTGTTTTCACCACCGGCGCAATAGCAGTCGCGTCCCCAGTCGCGGAAAGCCCTAACAAGGTTAGCTAGTACTGGGTCATTTGTGATTATAGCACCACCTTCACCGGTTGTTATATGGTGGGCAGGATAAAATGAAATTGTGGAGAGATGGCCGAATTTACCGGTAAACTTGCCTTTGTAGCGGCTGCCAAAAGCATCACAGTTATCTTCAATTACCCATAGATCGTGTTTTTCGGCCAACTCCATCACAGCATCCAGGTTGAATGGGTTGCCTAGGGTATGTGCCAGGAAGATACAACGCGTTTTTGGTGTGATGGCTTTCTCCATCATCTCTATATCGATGTTGTAGGTTTCCATATCCACATCCACGAAAACAGGAATCAGACCATATTGGAGGATGGGCGTTACAGTGGCCGGAAAGCCAGCAGCGACGGAAATTACCTCATCACCAGCTTTCAGTCGCTTTTCACCTAATTTTTCGGATGTTAAAGCTGAAAACGCCAATAAATTTGCAGACGAACCCGAGTTGGTCAGTAAAACATGCTCTACCTCGAGATAGTCTGCTATTTTCTCTGCAAACTCTTCCGAAAAACGGCCTTCAGTAAGCCAGAAATCGAGGGATGCTTCAACAGCATTTGTTATTTCTTTTTCATCAAAAACACGTCCTGCATAATTTACACGCGATTTACCGGGTGTAAAATCCTGATTTGCAAAACGTGCCTGATAATACGCTTTGGTTTTTTCAATAATTTCTTTTCTAAGTGCTTTATGATCAGTCATATTAATTAGAATTACGATTTGAAATAGTCATTTATTTGGTTGAAACAGATTTGTTTTGCATTGTCTCCTGATAGCCAGGATTTATTCCATTCCACAATACTCCTTAGGGCTTTATCAATGTTCCATTTAGGTTGCCAATCCAGTTCGGCCTTAACTTTGGAACAATCCAGTTTTAGGTAATTGGCTTCGTGAGGCTGAGGATTGGTATCTATTTTGTATGCAGCATTTTCGCCCCAGTATTCACAAATCTTTTTGGTGATCCACTCTACATTTTGCGCATCGCTGTCATCCGGTCCAAAATTCCAGGCTTCTGCATAGCGATGACCCTCTTCGTATAGTTTTGCAGCTAATGTAAGATACCCATTTAATGGCTCCAATACATGCTGCCATGGACGGATGGCATAAGGACTTCTGATCAATAGCTGCCTTCCATTGGTGATGGCACGAATAAAATCCGGGATCAAGCGATCTTCAGCCCAGTCACCGCCGCCAATTACATTGCCGGCTCTTGCACTGGCCATTGCTACCCCATGCGTGTCATATTCTTTCGGGTTGAAGAAGGAATTCCTAAAAGAAGATGTAACCAATTCCGAACAACCTTTGCTATTCGAATAAGGATCATAGCCACCCATCGGTTCATTTTCGCGATACCCCCAATGCCATTCTCGGTTTTCATAGCATTTGTCGGTAGTAACATTGATTACAACTTTCACGCCTTTGGTTTGTCTGATTGCTTCGAACAAATTCACTGTGCCCATCACATTCGTAGAATAGGTTTCGATAGGATCTTTATAAGAAGCCCTGACCAAAGGCTGGGCGGCCATATGGATGATGATCTCAGGGTTGATTTGATTGATTGTGGCTTTCAGTTTTTGGAAATCACGCATATCGCCAATGGTTGATTTAACTATTTCATCTAAATGAGCTTCTTTGTAAAGGCTAGGATTCGTTGGCGGATCAAGGGCATAACCATAAATATCAGCACCCAATTGGTGCAAAAGCAGAGAGAGCCAGGTACCCTTGAAACCGGTATGACCAGTAATTAGTACTTTTTTGTTTTTGAATATTCCTTTATAAAGGGTGTTCATTCCCATAATGTATTTTTCAGATTTCACGAATTAAGAAGAATTACACGAACTAC
>JAQVEI010000443.1 GCA_028697695.1 Lentimicrobiaceae bacterium | reverse complement strand
ATCCCACTTCATTGTATCATCCGGCCGAAAAACCTTCTTTTCTGATTACTGAAGCTTTAAGAGGTGCGGGAGCCTTGCTTAAAACAGCCAACGGCAAGGAGTTTATGCAGAAGTATGACTCACGCCTTTCGTTGGCACCCCGCGACATTGTAGCACGGGCCATTGACAATGAGATGAAATTAAGCGGAGATGACTTCGTTTATCTGGATGCCCGGCATCTGGATAAAGAGGTAATTCTGAATCACTTTCCGGCAATATATGCCAAATGCCTGAGTATAGGTATCGACATTACCCGCGATATGATCCCGGTGGTTCCCGCAGCCCATTATACCTGCGGCGGCATCAAGACTGACGAATACGGGCGAACCAGCATCGCTCACCTTTACGCATCCGGTGAATGTGCCTCAACAGGCTTACATGGAGCCAATCGTTTGGCATCAAACTCTTTACTGGAATCATTGGTCTTCTCGCACCGGGCGGCTGCGGATGCCATTGAAGAACTTGACAGCATTAGCTACCGCAAAGATGTTCCCGATTGGAATGCATCCGGAACGGTATTCAATGAAGAGATGATCCTGATTACACAGTCCTTAAAAGAGCTGCAGGCCATTATGTCGAGTTATGTAGGAATAGTTCGCTCCAACCTCAGGCTCAAACGCGCTTTCGACCGTTTGACCATACTGAAGGCTGAAACAGAAGACCTTTACGAAAAATCGGTGCTCACCGAAAAGATTTGCGAATTGCGTAACATGATTTCCGTGGCTGGTCTTATCATTTCAATGGCCACAGCACGCAAAGAAAGCCGTGGCTTACATCATACCATCGACTATCCGCAAAGATACAATGGTGTGTGAACAAAGATTTAATTGACAGGTTTTAACCTTAAATTGATAAAAATAAGAATATGGCACTTATAAGAGCGGTGAAAGGCATTTCACCAAAATATGGTAAAAATTGTTTTTTTGCTGAGAACGCTACGGTAGTCGGCGAAGTAGAAATGGGAGACAATTGCAGCGTTTGGTTTAATGCTGTGGTTAGGGGCGACGTACATTACATCAAAATTGGCAACAATGTAAACATACAGGATGGGGCAGTAATACACTGCACCTATCAAAAATCGCCGGTGAATATTGGCAACAATGTATCTATTGCCCACAATGCCATAGTGCATGGATGCACAATTCACGACAATGTATTGGTTGGTATGGGATCCATTATTATGGACGATGTAGTGGTGGAGAGTAATTCCATTATCGCAGCCGGTGCTGTTGTTTCGCAGGGCACCCGCATTGAGTCGGGTAGCGTGTACGCAGGTGTGCCGGCAAAAAAAATTAAAAGCATCGATACCAATCTGCTGGAAGGACAGGTAAACCGAATTTCAAAAAGTTATACCCTGTATGCAAGCTGGCACGATCCGGAAGTGAAGCCGATAGAGTAATCTTTAAGAAGGTGCATCCATCGTAAAATATATTGCCAACACGCTGTTGGCTATATTTACAACAATACCGGAAATACCTTTTGAAAACCGGAAAGCAGAAAAATGAAATTACATCACCCTCATGCCTATGGGCTATATTTAGATGTGCAGCCGCTATCTTTATAGCACAGGCTCAGTCCTGAGTCTGAACGGATTTAATCACTGCCGGCATACAAGGCTTTAATCTTATCGGCTAAAATTTTAGCCATTTTATAGTTTGATTCATGTGTCCATCCGGCAATATGAGGCGAGAGCATTACCTTTTCGCTGGCAATCAGCCTTTTAAATGGCAGGGGTAAATTTTCTGCGTCCAGATTTTCAAACGAGAGTTTTTCGTATTCCAACACATCGAGGGCGGCTCCTTCTACCCTGCCCTGATCAATGGCATCCATTAGGGCAGCGGTATCAACACACTGACCCCGGGAAGTATTGATCACAAAAACAGGTTTGTGAAAACTATTGAGAAAATCCCGATTTACAAGTTGCCGGGTTTCATCGGTTAGAGGTACATGCAGGCTAAGCACATCGGTTTCCCTGAAGAGCTCCTGCATGTCAACTTCTTTGACAAACAATCCGCTGAAACCTGTTTTATACTTATCGAAAGCCAATACCTTTACATTAAATCCGCTCAATTTTTCAGCAAATGCCCTTCCGGTGTTGCCGTATCCGATAATGCCAATAGTTTTACCCCCCAACTCAATGCCGCGGTTGCCTTCACGAATCCAGATTCCCTGGCGTACTTCCTGGTTTGCCCGGCAAAGGTGATTGAAGAGTGAAAGCAGCATTCCAATGGCATGTTCACCTACTGCATCACGGTTGCCTTCGGGTGCATTTAAACATATAATTCCCTTGCTTCCGGCATAGGAGGCATCTATATTTTCCATACCCGCGCCTACCCGCGCGATAAACTTTGCCTGTACTGCACGTTCAATGGCGTCGCGGTCGAGCTTTATTTTACTTCTGATAATCAGACCCTGATAGTGGGGTAGCATATCCAGAATCTCCTGCCGGCTGTTACCCGTGTAATGGCTGCATTTAAATCCGGCGTCCTGCAGGGATTCTGCCAGATAAGGGTGGGTGGTGTCGATAAACAAGACCTGATTTATCATAATGATTGCATTTATGTATATTGGCCAAACTCTAAAGTTTATTTTTTGATTTTTTTAAAGGATAAAAAATCATAAGTGTTACGCGTTCCTTGTCAACAGTTTAACATTCACAACAGAAAGTATGTTTAATTTTAAGCATACCTTGCATAACCTTGCAAAAGTAAATCAAGTAACCCAATTTCAAGGGTAAGATTAAGCCATTTCAGGCTTTTTACCTGGATCATGCAAGAATATCCAGGAAAATATCGTACTTTGGAGCCTTTATTTTTTCAATTAACGTTATGCTATAACTTTGATAATCATTTGATTTATTTTATAGATAGCCATTTGTATGTGGAATTTTTTAGTTCGTTTCATCCTTCGTAACCGTCTGGGCAACCTCATCGTCATTTCACTGATTACGCTTTTCATGGCTTTTATGGCCACCCGCGTACATCTGTCATACGAAATGGCTCAGATGCTACCGGATTCGGACTCTACCACCATCATTTACAATCAATTTAAACAAACATTTGGCCAGGATGGGGCCGTAGTGTTTATTGGCATCCGCGATCCGGAATTATTTACGCTGAACAAATTCA
>JAQVEI010000442.1 GCA_028697695.1 Lentimicrobiaceae bacterium | reverse complement strand
TCAAGAATTTGTTCCAGTATGCTCATGTTTATATTTCCACCACTGATAACGGGTACTACTTTCCGGCCGCTGAAGTCGTATTTCCGGTATAAAACAGCCGCCATTGCAGCTACTCCGGCCGGTTCGGCTAAAATTTTTGCCCGTTGTAACAAAAGATACGCAGTACGCGCTATCTCGGCGTCATTTACCACGAGCAGTTCATCCACCCATTGACCGGCTGCTTCGAATGTAAGATTACCGGGCGATTTTACAGCTATTCCATCGGCAATTGTGTCAACAGAATTGAGCAATAAAGGCTTGCCGGCTTCCACCGAGCTTTTCATCGATTGGGCTCCCTCTGATTCTACACCAATAATCCGGATTTTTGGATTGAGTTGTTTCATGGCAATAGCCATGCCAGCTATAAGACCACCACCCCCGATAGGGATGACCACATCAGTAACATCTCTGAACTGGTCAAATATTTCAAGTCCAATGGTTCCCTGGCCGGCAATAATATAAAAGTCATTGAAGGGGTGTACGAAAGTGGCACCGGTTTCTTTTTGATATTCAAGCGCAGCATTAAAAGCATCGTCGAAAGTTTCACCCGAAAGAATCACTTCGGCCCCATAGCTACGTGTTGCAATTACCTTTAAAGGAGGAGCAAACACCGGCATAAATACCGTACTTTTTACCCCAAGTGCTGAGGCAGCATACGCTACCCCCTGGGCATGGTTGCCCGCTGAGGCACATAAAACGCCCTTGGAACGCTCTTCTTGTGTTAAATTGGCTATTTTATAATAGGCACCCCTTACTTTAAATGAACCGGTAGTTTGTAAGTTCTCCAGCTTTAAAAATACCTCAGCGCCCGACATGGATGAAAATGATTTGCTTCGTTCCAGCGGAGTTTCTTTAATAACGTTTCTTAACACCGATTGCGCAGCAATAATATCAGAAAAATTGGGAAGTGTGTGAGCAGGATCAATAGTTCTCATGGATTAAATTTTAATGTTGCAAAGTTAAGGATTAACTGCGATTATTCCAGCATTTTAACAGCTTGCTCCGGCGTTGGTATATTTCCTGCACATTGTGGGATAAAAGAATGATCATTTGTATGTGCACGCACAAGGTTATAACTATATTTGGTGGTTAAATGATAAGTTATGACCCGTTTTTACATTTTTTCATTTTTATTTTTAACACTGGCCCATACTTTAAATGGGCAGGATGTGAAAAAAGTGTTGTTTATCGGCAACAGCTATACTTCAGTCAACAACCTGCCGCTGATGGTGAGCAATGTGGCAGGCAGCACCGGCAATACGCTTATTTTTGATTCAAACGCACCCGGTGGTTTCCGTTTTATGAATCATGCTACCAATGCGGTAACTTTACAGAAAATAAGCGCTCAGGGTTGGGATTATGTGGTACTTCAGGCTCAAAGTCAGGAGACATCTCTCAGTCAGGCACAAATGCAGCAGGAAGTGTTTCCATATGCCGAAATACTGTGCAAGGCGGTAAGGACGGCCAACGTCTGCGCACAACCCATGTTTTACATGACCTGGGGACGTAAGTATGGCGATCAGTCGAATTGTCCGGAGCTACCCTGGGTATGCACTTACGAAGGTATGGATGATGCCATCAGAGAAACTTACCTTTATATGGCAGAGACTAACCTTTCAGAATTGTCGCCGGTAGGTGCGGTTTGGCGGTCACTCCGGACTCAGCACCCCGAAATAGAGCTGTATTCATCAGATAACTCCCATCCCTCAGTGGCCGGCTCTTATGCTGCCGCCTGTGCTTTTTACACCATAATTTATAAAAAGGATCCCACCCTTATAGCCTGGAACTCAACCTTGTCTGATGAAGATGCCAACAACATAAAACTGGCAGCAAAAACGGTGGTTTTTGATGACCTGGAATATTGGGATTTTACGGTTAATCCTGCATCTGCTGACTTTACCTGCGAAATCAATGAAAATGAAGTATCATTTACCTATACCGGTAATGATTTTGATGCGTTGTTGTGGGATTTTGGGGATATGCAAACTGCAACCCAGCTCAACCCAGTGCACACATACAATGCAGGTGGTGATTACACGGTAACCCTTACTGCTACGCGCTGTGGAAAACAGGATGTGAAATCGGACGTCATAACCATCAACAGTGCTGTAAATACTGACTTAAAAGAGCAGGTAAACATTAGCTTATACCCAAATCCGGCCACAGAGCGTATCCATATACAAACTGCACAGTGCTACCGGCAAATTTTCATAAAAGTCAGTGATTTTTCGGGTAGATTAATCCTTGAAAAAAAAGTTTGCGATGTAAATAAATTTGATTTGGATGTTTCTGCCCTAAGTGCCGGGCCCTATGTTGTTGGTATGATTGCCGATGGTGTACCCTGTTCGGCAGAGTTTTACAAACAATAAACGGCTTTTATGCACAATGCAGATTGCTGTTTTCACACAAAAAAGCCCTTGAATCAGGAAAAAGTGTCTATGGCTTGTTTTACTTTTTCGGTTAAGGAGTCGTAGGTCTCTCCATCGGCAATAACAGATGGCAGAAACTCAATGGTGATGGGTGCAAATATTCGTGGAAACTTACTTCCTGTGGGCAGTGCTTCGTATGCTCCTTTTATTCTGACCGGTACAACCGGTACATTGAGCTCACGTGCAAGTATGGCAAACGTCTTTTTAAATTCACCCAGCTTGCCTGTTTTGGTTCGTGTACCTTCGGGGAAAATAATCAGATTCTGTTTTTGGCGCAATACTTCGGCCATTTTTTGAATTGATTCCTTTAAGTCTTTGTTCAGGTCAACCACGATAATGTTGTTCCTTTTGGCCAAAAACTTCATCCAGGCCTGCCTAATGTGTTTCTCTTTTGCATAAAAGTAGGTTTTACGCAACTGCCGCCGCCTTAAGAATGATGCAATAAATAATCCATCGAGGTAACTCTGATGGTTTGGGACAAAGATAACCGGTGCCTCCGGGATGTTTTCAATTCCCTTACCTCTTATTCTAAAATAGAGCCAAAAGAAAACTTTGGAAGAGTAGATAATCCACGGGCCGGTAAACCATCCTGGCGGTAACTTAAAGTTGACTTTTTCTCTGATGATGTCTTTCCAGTCAAGTTTGCCTTCTTCGATCCGTATTTTATTATTGGCCACATAATCGCTAAGTTCCAGAATGGT
>JAQVEI010000016.1 GCA_028697695.1 Lentimicrobiaceae bacterium | reverse complement strand
TTTTTTATAAAAATTATCTGAAAAATCAATTTTCTTAAGCCCTTCTATCACTTTCCCATCCTTCCCAATCATCTGGCCTGATGATATTATCAAACGGGAACCAAATGAGTCATCCTCTTTGGCACCCTGAAAACCAAAAATTTGATTTCCATCTTTCTCACCAATTTCAAGGGTGACAATATTTCTCAGCACTCCGGCAATTGCAGTGCCGGGAATATATGGCAGTTGATTTACATCAAGGGCCACCATCTGATCGGTAATTGTATCCTTTTCACCGGTGCCAATTTGAAGAGGCGTTACTGCCTCCAGAATTACTCTTGCTAAAAACCTTTGATTCATTAGTTAGCCTCCCTTCTGCATTTTTTTGCCATTTCTGATGATAAGTTTACTACTGCATTCAGCACATTTGCATCATTTAAGTCTTCTATAAACTCCCTCAATCTTTTTAATCGCCCATGCACACTCCATTTTTCGGCAGCAATACCATGTACAAGGTATCCGCCTTCTCCAAAAAGATTGTCGAGTAACTCCTGTTTGGATCTGGATTGAATAGTAAGGGTTCTAATAGTGCCCCATTGTGAAGCAAACTTTTCTTTGTTGAAGAGTACGTAATTCTTTTCAACGAACTTATTTACTGCTTTATAAATAATGTTGTATTGATTTGTTTCATTCTTGGCATTACGCAAATATTCAAGAATGACCTCATCATCTGCCGATATGGCTCCTCCATTAATGTCAGGCTCATGTTTATATGTACCTGCTTTTGAGAAAACCATTTGTTGTTCTGCATTTGATTCAAGAAATGCAGGATCATACAGTATTCGTCCAAAGC
This sequence comes from Lentimicrobiaceae bacterium, assembly GCA_028697695.1. Lineage (GTDB taxonomy): Bacteria > Bacteroidota > Bacteroidia > Bacteroidales > Lentimicrobiaceae > Lentimicrobium. Next base: position 12,915 of record JAQVEI010000016.1, on the reverse strand, counting down.
CTTCATTTTTAAAACATCCCACACTTTCTTCACCGGTAGGTATAATGAAAGGTTCACCAGCGGTTTTTTTGACATAAATCACGCTTCCTTTTTCAATGCCAAACTTGTCTGCGTCACGGGTTTGTCTTTTACCATTAAATGAAGCATACTGAAAAGTACGGATTTGCGAATGCGCCCAATCAATTTCCCCATTTTGAAATCCCAACTGTGCAGCATCCGGTAAATAAGTGGGTTGCCCGTTATTATCCAAAAAAACCAGCCGGCTTTCAGCATATAACAGACAATGATTATTGCTTAATGTACGCCTTGCATTAAATGTTTCGAAAGGCTTTTCCTCAATAGTAACCAGCCCGTATTCTGCCGATTTGGATTTGCCGATGGCATTTTCTCCTACCAGCGCACTCCTGATTTCATCAATGGGTAGATTTTGATTTTCATCATAACGTATTTCAAAACACCATACCGAACCTTTTACCATGGATTGATAGCCATACATTTTTTTGTCTTCAGCCCTCCTTTTTTCACTATCATAAGCTGATTTTATTGCAAAACGGGTTTTTAGTTCATACTCAGTAAAGGTATTGTTGATATTGTTAAACACCGCGAATTTTGCCCTGCATTGTTTTGTCTGTAAACGATGGCTCTCATCTTTAAAGTATGGGGTAAATATACCATCTTCAAGTTCCCCCCCCTTAGGATAATACCACCATGCCGGCAATCTATAACTACGCTTATTATCAATCAGCGGATGGGCATCCCCGAACTGAACTCTCCCACTGTGAAAGACCTCAAGCGAAGGGAACCCTGGATGGTTATATAATTTCCCTGCTACAAGCCCCAGGAATGTACTTCCGGGAATGTAATCGAGCGTTTGTTGGTTTCCCTCTGTGGCTGTCTTTTGATTGAAAATCAGGTCAGCATGTAGAGTGCAAATAAATTGCAGTCGTTTCATTGATTACCTCCTTCCTCAATAAGTTCAAATGAGCAACGGCCTAAACCTCTGTGCCGGTTCAGCCCCAATCGTTTAATCCATTGAAAACATTCTGTTAGTTCAGCCTTGTACTTGTCTTCAAAATTAAGAATTTGTGCATGAAGCGTAAGGGGAATGGTGGTTTCCATCCTGCGCAAAGAATGAGGTTTAGCTACACCTTTTTGGTAGTTTATAGCTGTTGAAGAAGTACCCTGGTAAAGATAGTCCGACAACTGATCGCTCACTATTTTTTTCTGTAATGATTTGCTGATTTCAGCATTGGTGAAATGACATTGACCTTCCGTAGTGTCATCGGGAATATTTTCAGTGGATGACTCTAATCCAAAGATCAACCTAATAAAATCGTTGTTCGTGGATTCTTTAATTTTCTGAATATTCTCTGCAGCATCTTTTATCAAACCTTTTAAGGTTTTCCCTGGGATAAAGGGCAGATTGTTCTGATCTTTAATCACCAGGGAGTCAAGGTCGCTGCCTGAAGTAAGCCCTGAGCCGGTGTGCCATTCACCAAAAAAAGTAATCTTATACTTTATCGTCATAATCAGTTTCCTCCTTCATTTATTGATACAATAGTTAACCAATCATATACCGGTGTTTTGTGGTTTGAATGGATAGCCTGGTTTGCATTGTCAATACCTATCTTTCTAAATACTCCCTTTTGCCCCACCGAAATCATTCTGTTTAATTTTTGATGGGCCATTGCTTTGTTGTTCTGCAATAGTGTGAGCCACTCCCTGAAAGACGATTTTATTGATTTTCCCTCTTCGGAACCCAGGATTTGAACGTTTTTATTAAAAGTTTCAACGGAAGGCTGCTGGTCAAGATAATAGGGCCCGTAATCAAACCTGAGAATTTCCTCTACTTCAGGAACTTCATTCAAAATATCGTTCCTTGCTCTGGTGGATCTGGAATAGTCAATGGTGAGTTCTCTTTCGGTTATGTCTTTGAAATCTTCAACATAACTATCAAGAACTTTATGAAACATGAGACATGAAGGGGTGAGAGCTTGTTTAATAAATCGCGTCTTTGCTTCTTTCTTTGCATGAGAACACAAGATCTCTGCCAGCTGATATCCATAATGAAACGGGTAGGATTCTTTAATGAATGCTATGCCGGCACAGGCTGTAATGCCCCCTTTGACAGAACTTAAATTAAGCTCTTGCAGATATTCTTTTGATTTTTCCGCAAATAATTTTAAGAATGAGGTTGAAAAGGGCAGCGCCAGATCAGCTCTGCAAATAACCGTAAGATCATCTCCCCCAATAATTACGGGCCTGAATGGGAATTTGTATTTACTATCCAGCTCGACTTTCTCCATTAAAAGGCTATAAGCTTCAGCAGCAGCTTCTTTGGTTGCCTTGTCTATTAAAAGTGAAAATTTTCTTAAAGTCAGGGCGTAGTTCTCTCTCTTACCCTGTGCTGATAATTCTGCTGCCATTTTTTGAATCATCTGCCCCATGTTATTGCCATCCGCATGCACAATAGCCAGCCAGCTATAGTTTTTCCCTTTGGATTGGGTAATATCATGTAAATCAAAGGGCATTTTTTCAATTTTGAAAGAATCGCCAAAAAATAGTTTACCAATTCTTGTGTCTTGTGCACTTTTTCTTTTTTGCTGCTGACTTTGATCGATATATGCGCCTTTAAAATTTTCCACAACAGGCAACCCTGTTTTGCGCGATTTTAAAATACCCATTGTTCCAAAGGAAATTGGATTGAAAGGCATATTTCGCTGTGTCTTTAGCCTCTCTTCGAGTAAATCGATATCTTTTTGCTGAACAAAATTCTCAATTTCCACCACAGCCTGGCTAAGGGTTATGCCGGGAGCCATTTCCATAATGATTTTTGGGAAAGACATTACTACTGAAGCACATTTGTCTTTGTCGTCAAAAACATATTTTATATTTCCTGCAGCAGTAATAATTGCATTTTGATCCTGCTCCAATTGCTGGAAGTCCTTTCCAATCGCCTCAGCAAATTTAGTGGTGCAAATTTGTTCCACCAGTTCGCTGCCACCAGCAATTTCACGCAAGGCCTGCGTTTGGAAAATGAATCCTTGAATGCCCTGAACAGAGGCTCCGTAAAGATATTTTTTATCCATTTTAATTAATATTTATCACTAATATTTTATTTTAATTCCTTGATTACATTTCAGCTTACCCACCCCCATACAATTGCGGATTAAAACTTTTTTGTACGTTCTCGGCGATAAACTGCGCGATCTCTTTACGCGACATGCCCATAGTTTTGGTGCCTATATTATACAGGAAGGCAATTTCGGGTTTGGTGATGCGGTGGTCGCTGTGGGCAATGTTGATCAGCATATTGAGCATGGAGTAGCGATCGCCCGGGTTGATTTCAAGTATCTTTTGTATTGCCTCTTCAAAGAGTTCAGTTACTTTACCACTGTGTAGTACGCTTTGCAGGTACTCCATTGGAAAAATAGTGAAGCCCGAGAGGGTGTTGAGTATGGCTTCGGTTTCATCTTCATTCATTTGTTCATCCATACCGGCCATAATGAGGCCGCCGGTGGCAATAAATTGTTTGCGGTACAGGTCCAGGGGTGTGTTGCTGAGTATCATCAAGGCATCGGTAAGTTCAGTAATGGCCTGGTTGAGGTGTTCATCATCCGGTGGCTCCTCTTCTTTGGACAGGTTTTTAAACAGTTCGGAGCTGGCGAACAGTTCAATGGCCTTTATGCGGATGGGATTGATGGGATGCGAAAGTGCATTGCCGGCACCGGTTTCGCGAAACATGGCCAGTATGCGCTCATTTTCATCGAAATAAGCCTCATAGTTAAACTCCACCCGGTCGCTGTTCAATCCGCAGGTAATTTTGAAGAAGCCTGAAATACAGGCGGCCACGTCATTGCAGGCTATAAATCCATAGCGGTCAGCGGTAAGCTCTGAGAGCTTGCCCCAGAGGTTTATTTTGTGTTGCAAGAGCGCGGGAATATGCCTGCCTTCAGGAAACACGAAGTTGATAAGGCTGGTAATATTGGCATTGCGGCTGATGATGTGCCCTATCTCGTGCCCCACCACAAAGCGAAGTTCGCGATCGTTGAGCATGTGTACCAGGCCTGAGTTTAGATTGATGATATGCGGCTTCTCAGGCGTGTTGGAGGCCAGAGCAAAGGCATTCAGTTCGGGCGAATTGTTGATATAAAAATCAAGGGTCTCGTCAAATTCGAGGGTTTCCTTTACCTCCTGAAAAACACCAAAAAGTCCGGGAGCCAATACGGGAGAAGCTTTAAAAGAATGCCCCTGAAGTATCTGATGGTAATCAAATGACAGGCTTTCCACCTTGCACTCTTCCATGATATCTATCAAAATATCACCTTCAAGGGTTTCAAACAGTTCATGACCAAGCTGTTGTTCAAACGGTATCCTTATTTTGTTGTGATACATTGCTGCAATTGAAAGTGAGTACTTATTATTATTATTTCCATGGTTGAATGAGCGCATGTTCAAAATTCCGGCAACATTGTTCCCTCTTCAGGTTGGCAATCCGGATCTCAGCCTGGAATTTTTAATTTCTTTAAAAGTATTAGAAGCATATTGTCCCCATTTATTGAATGTGTATTTTTATGTAAGGCACCCCGGCATTGGCAGTGAAATGTTGCTGTTTGCTTATAAAGTTGTGCTTAAAAATCAGGAGATAACACAATTTATTCCTGATATGCTGATGAGTTGGAGTGCTTACTTTATATTGACCATATGTTTATAAATTGAAATTTAATTCTTTTTATAGAAAGGAACACTGCTGCAACCTGACAAACGTGTTCTTATTTGATTCAAAAAATGCAGACAAGATGATACTAATTATGGTGAGCCTGATATTAGTATAATAAGAGATGTTTAAGTGAGGCTAATTTACATATTTTTGGAATAAAAAAGCAAAAATGAAATATTTTTTTTTAATCTCCATTTTTTAAGTATTTTGCATAACATTATTTGCGCAATCATTCATGGAATATTATGAGTGCCATCAATCCTTATATTGATACTTTGGGTTTAACCGCCGATCAGCAGAAGGTTTCCCATGCACTGTATGAATTTTTTGCCGGCTCCATCCCCGTATTTTTATTAAAGGGTTACGCGGGTACAGGAAAAACTTACCTATTGGGCCGGCTAGTTGAAAATCTGAGGAAAATAAACCGAAGCATGGTGCTTATGGCTCCAACCGGCAGGGCTGCCCAGGTGCTGGCTCAAAAAACCGGTGAGAAGGCTTCTACCATACACAGCACCATCTATTTCAACCAAAATAAAATATATCATCAGAAAGACGAAGACCATGAATATGATGTTGTTCAAATGTTTTACGGCATTGATGACAATCAATTTTCACCGGATACCGTATTTATAATCGATGAGGCATCTATGATATCCAATATTTCATCAAACAATGAAATGTTGACCTTTGGAAGCGGCTACCTGCTCAACGATCTGATACAATACATCTGGAAAGGAAAACCGGATGAGCGGTACAAGTTAATATTTGCCGGTGATGGGGCGCAGTTGCCTCCGGTTGATATGAACTTTTCGCCCGCCCTGAGTGCGGATTATCTGAAAAAAGAGTTGGGTGTGTGGTGCCTGGAAGAGGAATTAACCCAGGTAGTCAGGCAAAAGGAAGGTGGATTGATTCTTAAAAATGCTACCATGCTCAGAAGACGGATTGGCAGCAGTGCTTTTGGCTCTTTGCGGCTTGAAACGGGTGGAGAAGTACAACCCATAAGCGCGGAATCATTGATTGATGATTTTATCCGCCTTGCGGGACATAAAAGGGACAAAGCCATCATTGTTTCGCATGCCAACCGAATGGTGTACCAATATAACCTTCAGGTAAGAAAAAAACTCTTCCCCGGCGTTCATGAGCCGGTTGCCGGGGAGCGTCTGGTGGTGGTTCATAACAATTATTACCAAAACACCCTGTTGCTGAATGGCGAAATTGGCACCCTGGTGAGTATTGGTTCCGGTGTAACCCGGCATAAAGTAATTGTGAAGGTAAACGAGAAAAAGAAATCCACTACATATAACAAAACAGTGGAACTGCGCTTTAGGGAAGCTGTTATTCAATTTGGCAGGGAAGACGATTACATACAGGTAGAGCGTTTGATCCTCGATAATGTACTCTATTCAGAGGAGCGCGATATAAGTTATCATGAAAACGTGGCCTTGTTCATAGACTTTAAAATGCGGTGGGAAAAGGCAGGTAAGGAACCTTACCTGGAGTTGGCCTTGAGCCAGGACCCTTATTTTAACGCGCTCAGGGTTAAATTCGGCTATGCACTTACCTGCCACAAATCTCAGGGCGGCGAATGGCCACATGTGATGGTGGATTGCCACACCTGGATGGGAATAAACAATCAAAACTATTTCAGATGGCTTTATACGGCCATTACCCGGGCCAGAGAAGGATTGTGGCTCATCAATATGCCTGTATTTGAGGATACCCTGAAAATGAAAGCAGTTCAGCCCAAAGAGCCCGGGGCAATCCCCGGTGATGAACAGATAAAAAGTATAGCAGGCACTTCTGACTGCCGGGGGTTTGCCGTACAGCTTTACCAAAAGTTGCTGCCTGCACTGGAGGGTGCCTCCTGCCGCGCCGATGACGTTAAATACCTGGATTACAGCCTTCAGTTTACACTTCTGGCGACAGCCAAAAAAACCCTTATCCGGATATTTTTCAACGCCAGGAAACAGGTCACCCTTATCGAAGTAATGGATGTGGCAGGTTTTGACCCCGATGAACTTAAATTATTGTTTGTCAGGATAATTCAGACTTATCCCGGATTAAAATTTAACATATATCCCGCGTCCATGACCGGCAAACCAGCAGTTATAGCTGAAACGGCCACTTTTCTATCTGGTCTTAAAAATAAAATAGAAGTTGCGCTTCAGTTAAAAGATATTGTAATTGGCAAAATAGAGTCGAAAGACTATCATGAAATATACCATTTCTACCGTGGCCCACATACAGCAGTAATTAAATTTCATTACAATAAGAAAATGCAGATAACCCGTTATGAGGTGGTCCCAAACAGGGGCAACGGTTTAGAAACAGAAGTAATACCACTAATCAAAACCATTGAATTATGAGTTACGGGGAGCTAAGCCGACAGGTTGGAAATTTGCGCAAGTCAAAGAATTATAAAAATGCCCTGCCGGTTTATGAAAAGTTGTATCATCAATACAACGATAAGCTTGAGGAGTTCGATATATGGGGTTATGCTTTTTGTTTGCAGAAGCTGGACCAACATGAGCAGGCGCTGAACATATCCCATGAAGGTTTAAAACGGTTCCCGAATTCTGATTTTCTTAAAAACACCTATTCCTGGGCCATATTCTCTCTTCACATACAGCCCGGGCCGGTAACCGATCGTGAGGTATTTTTCAAAGCTGCCCATGCCATAATGAAGTTCAGTGATCCGGCAAACAAATACAGTCCGTACACCCTTACCGTATTTGCCGTGATTGATCTGTTGGAGCTCAACTATGAACAACATGCACAATCAATACTTGAATGGATCGAACGACTTAACCCTGAATATCTTGACAGAACGCCTTATAAGTTTACCAATAAGGAGGGTAAAAAAGTAGTTAATGCCTCTGCATTCGAAAAATATTACGCCATACTGGTAAAGGCCCTGTATGAGACGGGAAATTATGAAACCTGCATTGCCAAAGCTGATGAAGCACTTTCGGCCATACGGGAATTCCACAACAGCAATGAAATCTGGATTCCCCGCAATAAAGCATTGTCCCTGTATGCTCTTGGGCAACATGAGGAAGGTGTGGAAATACTTTTGAACCTTTTACCGCGCAGGCCCGAATGGTATATCCGAATGGAGATAGCGATGGCCTATGAAGCACTGCAAATGTGGGATAAGGCTTTTAAATACGGTTTGGCTGCCATTGGTCAAAAAAGTCCGGAAGGGATGAAAGTGAACTTATATATGTTGCTTGCTCGCTTGTACCGTCAACGCGGGCAACATCGTGAAGCCTGCCTCCATGCTGCCCGGGCAAACCAAATACGGAATGAAGAAGGCTGGCCGGAAGACAAAGAGGCAATAGCTCTGATACATCAGCTTGAACCGGAATTTGTGTCACCCACACCTTCAGTAACGGTTAATGAACTTCAATTAATATGGGCAGACAGCGCACCGGAGCAAGACAGACATCAGGGAAAAATAAAAAGCGTATTTCCCAATGGAAATGCCGGATTTATTACTGCAGCGGATGGAAAGGAATATTTTTTTCATCAACGCGACTTTAGGGGCAAGAAAGAGTTGATGGTTAAAGGGTGTAGCGTAACTTTTGTATTGGTGGAAGGTTTCGACCGCAAAAAACAAAAACCTGCACTGAACGCCGCTGAAATAGAGATTATTTAACATGGATTTTAACAATGTTATAAAATCATGTACATTTACCTGCCGGGTAAGGATTCGAAAATATGAAAAGACTTAGATTACTTCACGTGGTTTTTGATACCACCATTGAGGCGCATGAAATTGCGGCCTTTCGCGGGGCCATAGTTGAAAAAGTAGGGCGTGAACATATTATTTTTCACAATCATCTTTCCAACACTGAATTTGTGAACAATTATCCACTCATTCAGTATAAAAGAGTAGGCCGCAAGCCTTCGGTATTTTGCCTGGAGCAGGGGGTAGATGAGATGTACCGATTTTTTGTTAATAAAGAATGGAACATGATGATGGCTGGCAGAGAGTTGAACATGAAAGTCAGCTCGCTTAACCTCAAAGATTACACCCTAAGGGTTACCCCCGATATTATGAAGTTCCGCATCAGCAATTGGCTGGCACTCAACAATGAAAATTACGAGCAATTTGACAGGCTGATGGGGCTTTCCGAAAAGATAGAAAAGCTGGAAACCATACTTATTGGAAATATTCTTTCCTTTGCCAAAGGGATCCACTGGACAATTGATCAGCAGATAAACCTGAAGCTCAGCCAATTGTCGGCCCCAAAAATATTAAAGTATAAAGGTGTTGGCCTCACCGGCTTTGATGCACAATTTTCAGTCAATATGTTTTTACCCAATTATCTGGGACTGGGCAAAGGGGTAAGCCATGGATTTGGCACGATAAAGCAGATTTAAGGGATGTGAGGATGTAGTGATGTGAGGATGGCTCTACAAAGGCTAATTCGAATTTTAAGATGCGGCCCAAAGCCAAAGTTCCGAAAACCTGAACATCTATATCATGTAGATTTCGTCAATTTTGTTATTTTGTGACACTAAAGCTTGAAAAATTTTGCCAAAAGTGTCTCAACATTACAATATCAACTTATTTCGAACATCCGTGCCAGGGATTGTGCATATAAATCAATGTGTACCTGCCGGCTGCGTTCAACGCCTTTAATTTTGATCACTTCATTCAGGTAATCGTTAAAGGACTGAATAAGGATGCGTTTTCCACTATTTTCGAGCCAATAACTACCATCCTCACGCACGGTATAACAACCGGGAATAAACACCTGCTGAGCAGTAAGCCCATACACTACATAATCGGCCCACACCCTAAAACGTTCAATAACATCGTAAACCAGCACTGGCCTGTTGTACTCATCGCGGTGCATTACACCAATATATGGATCTATCCCAGCCTTAATCAACGCACCTTCCACTTTGCCGTACAACATGCCATAAGCATAGTTCAACAACATATTAAAAACATCCATTCCCGGATTTTGGGAGCGTTGTATAAAGCGCAGGCTTTCAGGCAAACATGCTGACAATGCATTGAAATAATATTTTGAGGCCGAACCTTCCCAGCCACGCAAAGAAGGAAGCAGGTCGGGCAGACGTTCTGCTTTAGAGTCAGCCACTTTATCCCGGATATTCTGAATACGTTCTATATTTCGTGCAACCAAATTCTTCACTGCTATATCATCCGAAGTAATAGAAAGTAATAGTGCCATTTGATTGTCCAGTTTCTCACCAATAAGATCTTTTATCCAGTTTATGGAGGCAGTCGATTGAGTAAAAGCTAGTTGACCTCGTCGGATGGTTGAAATTGAGCCATATTTAACACTCCACAACCGGCCGGCTGGTTTTCCGGCTGCATCGATAAAAAGCACTTCTATTTCATGTTCTATAGCAAGCAAGGCGGCATCAGAACTTAGCCGTGCACCTTTGCTGATACTGATGCTCTTTAATTTTTCAGGATCAATCCATTGTTTGCCATCCGCATGTACCACCAGGAACAATTGGTTCTCCACTTGCAAAGATGTGCCAAAAGTATTGAGCACCAGATCCATATACAAATTAATTAATAAACAATCAATTCCATCACCAGATTATAAACCAAATCATTGAGTTCATCAGAACACGCAGTTTTGGTAGATTTTACCACCGAGAACCCCTTTTTCCCATAAAAGATATTTAATTCAGCCTGGTGCCCGCCGACTGCAAAAGCCAGTTGACGTCCATACTGAATATCTTCTCTTCCGATAATTTCAATGCCCGCTATATTGCAACGTTCATTTAATTCATTTTCGAGCAACAGCACTTTTTCAGGCACATAAAAACTGCGTTTTTTGGGCATTGGCCGATATTTGGGATTGAGCTTTTTCTTAATCTCTAAAAGTATTTCATCGGGTAGGGCATCGGCTTCTCCATCTTCCGATTTTTTTTGTATTTCCAGAAGTTGCTTGTGTTCCGTTTCCTGTTCTTTAGCCAAAGAGCGTGCGTCATCTACCTGTAGGGATGAATCGAAATCGATAAAAGCAGCCACATCCACTGCCTGATATAGCGGATTGTAATAAGCTTCAGCATCGTGACACAGGAATGTTGCCCGGGTGGCATCGCTGGTACGCTTGTCAACTACCTGAGTAAGTCCCGCATCCCTGGCGAAAGCAGCAATAAAAAGTTTATAAAACAGCGTGTATTTTCCTACATCCCTAAAAGGCTCTTTAAGCACCACCAATACCTTTAGCCCGTCGCCTCCGGGCGAAGTAAACATTAAGGCCACACGGTCATCGCGTTGAAGTTTCTTTTTGAGTTGCTCCGGGGTTGTTTCTTTTTCGCTAAGATGATCAAAATCAATCATCAGGCATTCTATTTGTGTAAAATTTTCGGTTTTACGGTAAGGCGGATTAAAGATGCCGCAAGTAATGTATGGCAACTCTTTTTTTAATTTCTGATAGGCCTTTATGTCAAGGCCGCCCACACGCCTCAATCTATCGGTTTGAATATCAAGTCCCGGCAGGGGTTTTATGATGGCATCGGCCAGAAAATCCAAATCAATCAGCTTTAATTCCCTGGGTACCACCGAAGTGATTGAATCACCAAATTGAAGTTGAATCATGGTAGATAAAAATTGTTGGAACGAAATTAAGAAAATAAATGAGTGTATGCAGACCATTTTTAATTTAAATGTTGTTTTAAAGCAATTTTGAATAAAAAACAAAACTTTTGCCGATATTTGTATATATTGAATTTATTAACGGACATATGACAGCCAAAAAGCGGAAAAAACTATCGTTTGTTGAAGTTTTACGAAAAGTAAAAGCTGCAGGCATTCGTGAAGAAGCCATGCTGAAGGCAGGTGACATTAGAGAAATGCCCATAGAAGAGCTCAATGCCCGTTTGCGGAAATTATTAAATATTTACGAATCGGCCCAAAAGTCAGGTGATATGATTTTTTTTGTAATGTACGATATTGAGCACAACAAGGTAAGGACACATATTGCCAAATACCTCATTCGTAAAGGATGTATTCGTTTGCAAAAATCAGTATTTATTGCACAAAAGCCGCGCAATGTATTTGATGAATTGCATGCCACGCTTAAAGAGGTTCAGGACTTATACGACAATGAAGACAGTATATTGTTTTTGCCTGTATCTACGGATGAGGTACATGCCATGAAAATAATTGGCCGCAACCTGAATTTTGATATGGTTATGGAAAACCGCAACACCATTATTTTTTAAAAAGCAGGCTGTTAAATAAAGGTAATTCCGTATATTTGCGTAAGAAAGAAGTGAAAGTCTATGTATTACTTATTGAAAAATAAACTAATTTTGCACTCCCTAAAAAACGCCTGTTTTTTTCAATATTTGCCTGAAATTTCAACACTTCCGGATTGCAACCAGATGACTGTCAGCGAAATATACAAAGTGCCGTCAGAGTGTATCTTCCAGAATAATAAGGACTGAGACAACAATTAAAGTAACTAAAAGCACTGACGGGGTGACGTCAGAGTGTATCTTCCAGAATAATAAGGACTGAGACGGCGCAATCACCCGCAACACTTATCAACACAACGAGTCAGAGTGTATCTTCCAGAATAATAAGGACTGAGACTGCCGGTGTCACTCCGGACGCCTTATACCATTTATGTCAGAGTGTATCTTCCAGAATAATAAGGACTGAGACTTTTTTTAAGTTTTGGTTAATTAATATAAAGAATTGTCAGAGTGTATCTTCCAGAATAATAAGGACTGAGACAACGTTACTTTGACTTGATCAATGAAACCATTAAGGTCAGAGTGTATCTTCCAGAATAATAAGGACTGAGACTGATTTGTAATTTCTTTTCAACGTCGCGTTTTTTAGTCAGAGTGTATCTTCCAGAATAATAAGGACTGAGACAATGTTTTGCCGGTTTTATTTGAGAACTTTTCTACAAGTCAGAGTGTATCTTCCAGAATAATAAGGACTGAGACTCTTCTATAAAAGAATGGTCTGCACTTTTGATTAAGAGGTCAGAGTGTATCTTCCAGAATAATAAGGACTGAGACAATTTTTTGATTTGACAATTATAGAGCCAATAAAGTCAGAGTGTATCTTCCAGAATAATAAGGACTGAGACTGCCGGAAGGCATCGGTTCCGTCTTATTGACGGGGTCAGAGTGTATCTTCCAGAATAATAAGGACTGAGACATCTTGAGTACTGGTATATCAC
>JAQVEI010000441.1 GCA_028697695.1 Lentimicrobiaceae bacterium | reverse complement strand
TAACTGCCTAGTTACACCTTTACGGCCACTGCCGATTTCTCACAAGCAGGCCCATATACCATTGTAGCCGGTGTTTCACTGGCCGGCGACCCCCGCCCGGAAAACAATCAGTTACAAAAGGTAATCTATAATTATGGTACCATTTACGAAATGCCCTCATCCGGTACCCAAACCATTACCACCTGTGGAGGTACTTTTATCGATTCGGGAGGTATTGACGACGATTTTGGCATGTATGATGAAGCAACCACCACCATATATCCTGCTAATCCGGGCGACCGGGTGCGTTTGACATTTCTCGAATTTAATGTAAGTTATGGATATTTTGATATTCATGATGGTACGAGCACCGATGCTCCTTTAATTGGCACTTATGAGACTACCAACAGCCCCGGTGAAATTCTGGCCTTAAACCCCGATGGAGCAATAACCATCTATTTTATGGCTCCGGGCTTTGAACAAACCAAAGGCTGGGTTGCCTTTATTTCGTGCGTAACTCCTGTTGACAATGATTTTGCCGTTCTCGATGTGAAAAGCAGCCTTAGCGCTATTTTTGAAAACAACACCACTACTTTATCATCCCTAGTGCAGAATTACGGTTTACAAACTTTAAATAAAACAGTTACCTTTAAAGTTAACAATACTGTATTGGGTACCGTTGAAACAGGGATGCTTGCTCCTGCAGATTCCGTTCGGGTTGAAATGCCCTGGACACCCACAGTCAGCGGACAATACGAAGTTGAAGTCTCAGTACCTACCGATGATGGTCCTGACCCCAACAATTCGATGAGTATCAATCCTTTTGTTTATCCCTTTGATGCTTTCTTCGAAGACTTTGAAGGAGATACTTTTCCACCCGAGGGATGGATCTCAGGAGGATGGAATCTGAATCCCTATTCAGCGTTTAGCGGTAACAATTCTGCTGAATCGTTTGGCCCTAAAGGATACAGCGATACCCTTCAGACCCGAAGAATAGAAATCGGGGCTCAGGCTTCTGTCTCTTTTTATGCGGCTACCGCTCCCTGGTGGCCCGGTGATATGAATGTATTGTGGAAAGAAGAAGGTACTTCGGAATGGATTACCGTTTTTCATCCATCAATCACCGGGGTTCAGTTCAACCGTTACGAGGTAAACCTTGCCGGCTTTGAAGGTCAGGTAGGAAGACTTGCTTTCGTGGCTTTCGTTTCTGATCCCTTCGCATGGGATGGTCAGATTTTGCTGGATTACATCCTCGGACAGAATGTGACCGTGTATTTTGACGATTATGATTTGAAATCCGTTAACCTGGAAGGTGACAGGCTTTACCGCCTGGGCGAGACCTCCGACTTTGTATTTACCATTAAAAACGTCGGACTTCAAACTGTAGCTGCAAATGATTATCGCGTTAAACTGATGCGCGGCGGCCAAAACCCGGTGGAGGTATATTCGGTGCCGGGTGTCGAAATTCAATACGATCAGCAGCTAAGCTTTGACCTGCAATATACCTTTAGTGATTTGGGAGAGCATGAAATGTACGCAGAAATTGAATTCTCCAACGACCAGGTTCCCGCGAACAATCAAAGCAGTATATTGATGCTATCGGGACTTCCCGCCCAATCGGAAATTGTGCAGGTAGGAGAGCAAACCCAGACGGACTATCTGCCCATACAAATGGCTTACAGATACTCTCTTTCTGAATCCGTTTACAATAAAAATGATATACAGGCTGAAGATGGCATTATCTTCGGCATCACCTACGACTATAATTTTAAAACCGCTGAGCAAGAAATTCCGGTACGCATCTGGATGAGCATGACCTCCCTGGATAACTTGTATGATGCCTGGATTCCGGCTACGGAAATGACCCTGGTATACGATGGTACTCTGAACTTTATTGAAGGCAGCCAGGTGATCTATATTCCTTTCCAGGTGCCTTTCAATTATTCCGATACCTCAATGAATATCGCTGTAATGGTTGAAAAACAAGTACAACATATGAGCCAGCAGCAATCATTTGCCAACTATTCAACCGGCAAGTTGTCCACAAGAAGAATAACCAGCAACACTACCCCACCCAATCCCAACAATCCCACAACCGGAAGTAGAATTGGATGGAATCCGGTAATGCGACTTGTATTTAATCACAACCTGGGGAGTGCATCAGGTACGGTTAGAGATCCCGAAGGAGAACCGATAGATGAGGCAAGTGTAACTATAGACCCGCTGAATATTACTGTATTAACAGATGCTAACGGGCATTATGAAATGCCTTACATACCTGCAGGCATCTATGCTACAACTGCGGATAAATATACTTATCAGCCCGTTACCCAAGACCTTGAGGTGATATTTGGTTCAAATACAGAACTTGATTTTGTAATGGGACAATTGGCATTGGTAAATATTTCAGGACACCTGACTGCCAATGATAATGGTGAACCTGTTGAAGAAGCGCTGCTTACACTCAGCGGATTTGCCAATTATACCACCACTTCAGATACTGATGGGTATTTCCTGTTCGAAAATGTTTACAGTCAGAGCAATTACACGCTCACAATTGAGGCTGAAGGTTATGAAGATTACATTGCTTCCGTACCCGTAGAGCTAGACGACATCAATTTGGGAGAAATTATCCTTATTGAAGCGCTTATTGTCCCCTTCGAGGTGGTAACCACACCCACAGAAACAGGGATGGATATCGACTGGGAGCACCCCTCTACCTATGCCGGCAGCGTTTGGACCTTCGACGACGGTACTTACGATGATGGCTGGGCAGGTGAAGTAGGTGAACAGGTATGGATGGGAAATTTAATCCGCTTTGAAGAGCCTGCAACTGTAAACGGTTTTGATATGTATTGGGCAAAGTATGCCAATTATGCTTCAGGTCAGGCTTTGTATCTCGATGTTTTTGATGCAAACAATAACCTGATTGTAAGCAGTAACGAATTCAACTCCGACATTGATGAGTGGATCTACGTTTCAGTGCCCAACATCACCCTGATGGGCGATCATTACGCTATGGTTCGCTGGGATGCAACCCCTGAACAATCCACTTTCCTGGGATGGGATTCAACCAATGTTGTCGAAGAGTTGGCCCGTTACAAATATCCAGGCGGCGACTTTGCACCTTTATCAAATATTATAGGTAAAAAAGGCAACATGATTATTCGTCCCCATGTGATGAGCAGCCAAAATATTCCTACGGCTG
>JAQVEI010000440.1 GCA_028697695.1 Lentimicrobiaceae bacterium | reverse complement strand
GGTTTTGATTACATCCTGGAAAGGCAGTTAAAGCCCGAACCCAGGGTTGATGTAGTGGATAAACTCGCCGAAGCAGGCATAAAACCAACAGCTATGATTGATATTTCCGATGGGCTGGCCAGTGAAATATTGCATATTGCTCAAAATTCAATGTTGGGCTGCCGTATCTATGAAAACAAACTTCCTATAGATGTTCAAACGGCCGAGGTAGCAGCGCAGTTTAACATCGACCCCACCACCGCTGCCATGAATGGGGGCGAAGATTATGAAATTTTGTTTACAGTAGATATCAATGATTTTGACAAGGTTAAATCCTTGAGTGGTATACACGTTATAGGTCACATGACACCGCAGGAGGAGGGACATTATCTTATCAGTACGGGAGGGAGCCTTTATCCAATTGATGCCCAGGGATTTAATCACATGAGGTCAGAAGTTTAAACCTCCGGATAGCTAACATCATGCCCAAAAAAGCCCTTCAGCAAATACTTAAAACACTACCATCCAAACCGGGTGTGTATCAGTATTTTAATAAAGAGGGAAATATTATCTATATCGGAAAAGCAAAAAATTTAAAAAAAAGGGTGGTCTCCTATTTTAATAAAGACCTTTCCCAATCCGGTAAAATAAGGGTGATGGTGTCAAAAATTGCAGACATCAAATGGATAGTGGTTGACAGCGAATCGGACGCTTTGCTCCTGGAAAACAACCTTATCAAGGAATATCTGCCCCGCTACAATGTGATGCTTAAAGACGATAAGTCTTTCCCGTGGATTTGTATAAAAAACGAGCCTTTTCCCCGGGTATTTCCAACCCGCAACATTGTAAAGGATGGTAGCGAGTACTATGGCCCCTATGCCTCTGTAAAAATGATGAATACCCTGTTGGATCTCATCCGGCAACTGTATCCGTTACGTAATTGTAACTTAAACCTTACCCAGGCCAACATTAAAAGCGGAAAATTCAAGGTATGTCTCGAATACCACATCGGCAACTGCCTGGGACCATGCGAAGGCCGGCAAAGCGAGGAAGACTACATGGACACCATCAACAATATTCGCAGCATCATCAAGGGAAACATTGGCATGGTGAAGAGCCAGCTGCAGGAACTGATGAAGCGATATTCAGGGGAATTCCAATTTGAAAAAGCACAACTGGTTAAAGAAAAAATCGAAATACTGGACCGCTATCAGAGCAAATCCATGGTGGTGAATCCGGCCATCAATAATGTGGATGTTTTTTCGATAGTAGAAGACCAACAAGCGGCTTATATCAATTTTCTTAAAATAGCCAGTGGCTCCATCATTCAATCGCATACGGTGGAGCTTAGGAAAAAGTTGGATGAAACCACTGAAGAGTTGCTCACCATGGCCATCTCTGATATGCATCCACGGTTTGGCAGTGATGCCAAAGAGATTATTGTTCCTATGCTGCCGGAATTTACTTTACCCGGGATAACTTATACTGTTCCTCAGCGGGGTGATAAGAAACAACTATTGGAACTCTCCGAACGTAATGCCAGGTATTATCAATTGGACAAGCAACGTCAAAAGGATCTGGTTGACCCTGAACGACATACAAAACGCCTGCTGGAAACTATCCGGAAAGATCTTAATCTTCCGGAGCTGCCTGTGCATATGGAATGCTTTGATAATTCCAATATTCAGGGAGCTTTTCCGGTAGCTGCCCTGGTGGTGTTTAAGAATGCCCGTCCGGAGAAAAAGGAATACCGCCACTTTAATATCAAAACAGTAGAAGGCCCCAATGATTTTGCATCCATGGAAGAGGTAGTACACCGCCGCTATGCCCGTTTGTTGAAAGAGGGTCAGGATTTGCCACAACTTATCGTCATTGACGGTGGCAAAGGTCAGCTAAGTTCGGCCTACAGCAGTATCGAAAAGCTTGGCCTGCAACATAAAATCAAGTTGATAGGCATAGCCAAAAGGCTTGAAGAAATATATTTCCCGGGAGATGCGCTCCCCCTGCATCTGGACAAAAAATCTGAATCCTTAAAAGTGATTCAGCATATGCGCGATGAGGCGCATCGCTTTGGAATCACGCATCACCGCAAACGGCGTGAAAAGGGCACGATAAAAACTTCGCTACAGGAAATAGAAGGTATAGGGCCGGCATCAGCACAGGCATTGTTGCGCAAATTCAAATCCGTTAAAAAAATAAGTGAAGCTTCTGCCGAAGATTTACAACAAGTAATTGGGAAGGCCAAAGCAGATTTGATTGTCTCACACTTTAAAAAATTAACAGAGCAATAAATTGCGTCAAATATCAAAACCTATTGTGCTGATGATTGTTAATTATATCAAATTAGCCAACTGATTTATAATATCTTAAAGAATCAATTCATCAATCATTGATTACACCATTTTATGAAATCTGTATTTACGGGCATCCTTTTTTTAATCATCTGGCAGTCGGTAGCTGCTCAGGAAACATCAACACAGAGTTCACAACCTGACATTTTTCAGGCTGCATTAATGATGAAATATCCCGATGCGTCAGATGTACTGTGGTGGCCCAACAGCAAGGGAAAGATTGCCTCCTTCAAATCTGGCGGCCGTTATCTTGAATCTTCATTCAATGAAAAAGGGGGCTGGATTTACTCCTCAGTTCCCATAGAATTTGAAGAATTGCCGCAGCCGGCCATTGATACATTGATGAAAGGCACATTCAAAAACTGGCAAAAAGGAAGTACTAGCCACGTTGTGTCGTCCGATGGCCGCGATTATTATAAAATACTGGTTTACAGCCCGGAATGGGACGAATTTGAGTTAAATTTTGACAGGGACGGTCACCGCCTGGAGGAAGTTCTCCATTAACACCTGATAAGGCAGCTTTCCTATCGGATAGGCTTTCTGAAATAAAAAACCACGCGAAAGGATATTGCTATACAATCGCGTGGCTTCAGATAATACGGCCTACTAATGCGCCGGCTTGCAGTTTACTTTAAACATTTTTCAGAATCAAAGCTGTACCCATGCCGCCACCAATGCATAATGAAGCCAGGCCAAACGCTTTACCGCTGCGTTTCATTTCGTAAATAAGGCTAACTGTAATGCGGTTGCCCGAAGCCCCAATAGGATGACCAATGGCAATGGCCCCACCATTAAGGTTACAGTGCGTATCAAACCAAGCGGCATCAACTTCGTGGTCTTCAACCAGCTGTTTAATAAC
>JAQVEI010000439.1 GCA_028697695.1 Lentimicrobiaceae bacterium | reverse complement strand
ATGATGTGGATAAGCTGGACCAGTCATTGCTTAAGCTGGCTGAGGAAGACCCCTCATTCAATGTAAGGGTGGATGAAGAAACCGGACAAACCGTTATCAGCGGCATGGGCGAATTGCATCTGGATGTTATTGCCGACCGCCTGAAACGTGAATTTAAGGTAGAGGTGAATAAAGGCAATCCTCAGGTTGCTTATAAAGAAGCTTTTGCAAGCACCCTTCAGCACCATGAAGTTTACAAGAAGCAAACCGGTGGTCGCGGGCGTTTTGCCGATATACTGTTTGAGATGAGCCCGGCAGATGTAGGAATACGCGGACTGCAGTTCATCAATGATGTTAAGGGTGGCAACATCCCCAAAGAATATATTCCTGCCATTGAAAAAGGTTTTCGTACGGCCATGCAAAATGGAGTGCTTGCCGGATTTGCGCTTGAAAGTTTAAAGGTAAGGATTCTTGATGGATCTGCTCATGCGGTTGATTCCGATGCGCTTGCCTTTGAAATTTGTGCCAGGATAGGTTTTAGAAATGCCGCCAAACTTGGAAAGAATGTGTTGCTGGAACCCATCATGCGTTTGGAAGTAAATGTTCCTGACGAATATGTGGGAGAGGTTACCAGCGATTTGAACAAGCGTAGGGCAAGTGTGGAAGGTATTGATGTGAAAAACCGCTATCAGATAGTAAAAGCCAAAGTACCTATGGCCGAAATGTTCGGTTATGTTACGGTACTGCGAACCATTACCTCCGGACGGGGCAATTCAAGCATGGAGTTCTCGCATTATGCGCCGCTCAGTGCTGCCCTTACCGATGATGTGATTTATAAATTAAAGGGTTACCTTATTAAATAATCAATAATAAAAAATCCGAAGTAACGTGAGCCAAAGGATCAGAATAAAACTGAAATCATACGATCACAATCTGGTTGATAAATCAGCCGAAAAGATCGTGAAGACCGTAAAATCAACCGGTGCTGTAGTTAACGGACCCATTCCTTTACCTACCAATAAAAAAATATTCACCGTGCTCAGGTCAACCTTTGTCAACAAGAAGTCGAGAGAGCAGTTTGAACTCAGTTCATACAAACGACTGCTCGACATCTACAGTACCACCAGCCAAACCATTGATGCGCTGATGAAACTGGAGTTGCCCAGTGGGGTAGAAGTGGAAATCAAAGTTTGATAGCTGCTTAAACAAAGAACTGCTAAAAGCAATAAAAAAGAAACGTCAATTTTAACATGATACTGCAATGTCAGGAATTATAGGAAAAAAGATCGGAATGACCAGCATATTCGATGCCAATGGCAAGAATTTGCCCTGCACGATTATCGAGGCCGGCCCCTGTTACGTTACTCAGGTGAAAACCAGGGAAACCGACGGTTATGAGGCCATTCAACTGGCTTATGATGACAAAAAGGAGAAGCATACTACCAAAGCCGAAAAGGGTCATTTTGCCAAAGCCGGTACAACACCCAAGCGCAAAGTAGTGGAATTTACCCGTTTTGAAGTAGGAAATCGTAAAAAATTTGGTGAAACAGTTGAGGTAGATATCTTTATTGAAGGCGAGTATGTGGATGTTGTTGGCATCTCCAAAGGAAAAGGATTTCAGGGCGTTGTTCGCCGCCATGGATTTTCAGGAGTAGGCGACACCACTCACGGTCAGCACAATCGCTTGCGTGCACCCGGTTCTATTGGTGCCTCTTCCTATCCTTCACGCGTTTTTAAAGGAATGCGCATGGCCGGACAAATGGGTAACCATAGGGTTAAGATGATTAACCTTGAGATATTGAAAATTGTTAAGGAAAAGAACCTCATCCTGGTGAAAGGTGCTGTTCCCGGAGCCAATGGATCATACGTAATAATTGAAAGATGGAGCTAACAGTATACAACCTCAAAGGTGAGAAAACCGCCAAAACGGTTCAGTTGAATGACTCAATTTTTAATATTGAGCCCAACGATCATGCCATTTATCTGGACACCAAACAATATCTGGCCAATCAGCGTCAGGGTACGCACAGTTCTAAAGAAAAGTCTATGCTTTCGGGTAGTACCCGCAAACTCAAACGACAAAAAGGAACTGGCGGTGCACGTGCCGGAAGTATCAAATCGCCGATAATGCGCGGCGGTGCCCGGGTTTTTGGACCTCAGCCACGCGATTACAGCTTCAAGCTGAACAAGAAATTAAAACAACTGGCCCGCTTTTCGGCCCTGTCACATAAAGCTAAAGACAACAGCATTATGGTGATTGAGGATTTGAACTTCGAGCAACCGAAAACCAGGCATTTTGTTGAATTGCTCGAAAACCTTAAATTAGGCAATAAAAAGACACTTCTGGTGTTGGGTGAGCCCAATAAAGCAGTATATTTGTCGTCCCGTAATTTAAGGCATGTGAGGGTTTTAAGAGCTTGTGACTTAAACACATACGAGATTCTTCGTGCTCAAAACCTGATACTTCTTGAGAGCTCGGTAGCCGAAATCGAAAAGACAATTGAAAATTAAACATTCAGGCTCAGCTTGCTGAGTGTAAGAACCATTAACCACAAAAACCATGGGTATCATAATAAAACCGGTAGTTACGGAAAAAATGACCCTCTTAGGGGAGAAACTTCAACGTTATGGTTTTATCGTGCAGAAAAGTGCAAACAAACTGCAGATAAAAAAAGCGGTAGAAGAAATCTACGGGGTAGAAGTTACCGAGGTAAACACCATGAATTACGACGGGAAAGCCAAATCGCGCTTTACTAAAGCAGGTTTACTAACCGGCAGGTCTAATTCGTACAAAAAAGCTATCATTACGTTAGCTGAAGGTGAAACAATTGATTTTTATAGCAATATTTAAAGATAATGGCTTTAAAGAAATACAAACCGACCACATCAAGTCAGCGCTTCAAAATTATCAGCGCACTGGATGACATTACTGCAGACAGCCCTGAAAAGAGCTTGTTGCAGCCACGCAAACGCTCAGGCGGCCGCAATAACGCGGGTAAAATGACCATTAGATCTGTTGGCGGAGGCCATAAGAAAAAATACCGGGTTATTGATTTTAAGCGTGACAAGGAAAATATTCCGGCTTTGGTTAAAACCATCGAATATGATCCCAACCGTACTGCCCGCATTGCATTATTGTTTTATGCTGATGGTGAAAAGCGTTACATCGTTGCACCCAATGGTTTAAAGGTTGGTCAGGAAGTAGTTTCGG
>JAQVEI010000438.1 GCA_028697695.1 Lentimicrobiaceae bacterium | reverse complement strand
TTTAGAATTAAATCGGTAAACCAGTTTGATGAGGGCGCATTCAGAATAATTATTGCTACCGACCTCATGGCACGTGGGCTCGACCTGGAAAAAGTGTCGCACGTTATCAGCTTCAACACCCCCGAATACCCCGAAAACTACCTCCACAGGATTGGCCGCACCGGCCGGGCTGAACAAAAGGGCCATTCCATCTTATTTTTTAATAAAAAGGAAACAGCGGCTAAACAGTCCATCGAAGCCTTAATGAATTACAAAATCCCCAAAAAAAGATTCCCGGCTGGGGTTGAAATTTCCAATGAACTTACTCCGGAAGAGCGCGAGGTGATGCCAAATGTTAAAATCCCGCGTAGGAAACCCACTTCACAAACTGCCGGTCCCGCCTTTCATGAAAAGAAAGAAAAGAATCTGAAAACTAATCAGGGAGGCTCCTATAAACGAAAGTTGGCGGCCAAATATAAAAAACCCAAAACCCGGGGTGATAAGAATTACAACAAAAAAAGAAAGAAGTAAAAAACAATGAGTCTGCTCACATATTTATCATGAAAAGATCTTTTTTTTTATTCTGGCTCAGCCTGGTTTTGCCCCTGACACTCCCCGCTCAATGGCTTACGCCATTTCCTAAAAAGGTGCAACTTACATCAGACACCCTTATATTCACACCTTCCGGCATAAAGGCAACTACACTATATACCAGCACTTTCAACCAGGAGCTTGCCCTCGGGATTTTTGAAGATGCCGGCATTGCAATCCATGCCACCGGCCCCACAGGCAAACTGCTACCGCAACTTATTATAGATAAACCGGGTTCAGCAGAAGATCTTAAAATCAGCTTGCAGTCAAGTATGCTGGATGACACTTTTAACACCGGAGCCGAGGGCTATATCATAGATATATCGCCAACCTCCATTCATCTGATGGCTTTAACAGATGCGGGTATCTTTTATGGATTGCAAACACTGCGGCAACTGTTTCAAAACTATGATACCGTGAAATTGATGCCATGCATGACCATATACGACAAACCGGACATTAAAGTCCGGGCCTGGCAGGACGACATCAGCCGCGGCCCAGTTCCATCCATGGACATGCTGAAACAGCAAATAAAAACCATGGCATCGTTTAAACTCAATTACTTTACTCTTTATACCGAGCATGTGTTTAAACTGGATGGGCATCCCGGTATAGCACCCGACGATGGCATTACCAAAGCACAAATCAACGAATTGAGCCGGTTTGCCCGGGATTATCAGGTTACCCTGATTGGCAACTACCAGTCTTTCGGACATATGGAAAAAACCCTGGGTCAACCCGCATACCGGCATTTGCTTGAAAACGGACACATCATCAACCCGGCTTTGGATGAATCCTATGCATTCCTGGCGTCGGTTTATGAAGAAGTAGCCCCCGCCTACAGTAGCGATTATTTCCATATCAACTGCGACGAAACCTTTGGCCTCGGCACCCAACATTCCAAAGCCATGGTTGATTCGCTGGGGCTGGAAGCAGTATATGCTTTTCATATCAATAAATTAGATGGCTTATTGAAAAAATACAACAAAAAAATATTGATGTGGGGAGATATTGCGGGTAGCTATCCGGATATTGTTGCTGCACTGCCACCGGATATCACTGTGGTGGTGTGGGCATATCATGCCGCCGATGATTTTATCGATGTTATTGGCCCAATTGCCGGCAGTGGCCTCAAATTCTGGGTGGCACCGGGTATCAGCGGCTGGTCAAATGTTTATCCTGATGTAAAAACTGCAGAAATCAACATTTATAATCTAATCCGCGATGGTTACAAATTGAATGCCGGCGGGGTGCTGAACACCAGTTGGGACGATGATGGGCTAAACTTTTTAAACGACGGCTGGCATGGTTTTGCCTGGGGAGCTGAAAACAGTTGGAATGCTCCGCCCGACCTTGAGCAAACTGCCTCAGAAATGGAAAGGGAAAGACGGTATGCGCACTTCAATCAGGCTTTTGACGTTCATTTTTGGGGCTTAAACAAGCCTGAGGAAAGTATTACAGCCATTATAAATAAGTTCGCTTCCCTGCACCATTCCGGCATCCGTGATGTACTTAAAAACAGCCGCTTCTTTGAACCCGTATTTCCCATTCATGCCGAATATGTTCAAAAAGGGAAAGCAGCGGAAAACAGCGCGGCATTAAGTATGCTCGATTCACTTTATCACAGACTCACGGTATTGAAGCCAGGAATAAAATACAATGAACCTGTGGCTGATTATTTGCTTTTTGCCATAAAGCGGGCGCAGTTTACACTTAAAAAAAACCTTTACCGCATTGCATTGAGTGAATACCTGAACAATGGTACTCCGCCCAGTGATAAAGCCGCTCTTAAACAACAAAAATCTTCGCTCATTGATACACTCACCGCGTTAAAAAGAGCGTACACCCTGTTGTGGGCCAAAGAAAACCGACCCTATTGGCTGAATGTTAATGAGCATCAGTTCGATAAACTCATTCAAAGTTTAATTTCGCTTGATGGCTATGTCCTTTTTGAACCTTCAAACCATGTGGATCCCCGGGGCAGAGAAGTTGTAATGCGTTCTGTTTTTAACGAATATCCCATTCATTACACCATCAATGCAGACACAGTTACTTTGAATTCACCCATTTATAAGGTTCCCATTTTCATAAAAGAAGACGCGATTATCCGTGCCAGATCCATAAATGATACCATTGCTTTACCAGTACAACAAATTAGTCTCATTCACCACAAAGGCATTGGTAAACTCATCGGCATGAAATCTGTACCAAGCGATTACCATCCCGCTTATGATGGGGGCGGACAATATGCTTTGCTGGATGGGCGCACCGGTGATCCCGGCAACTTATGGAGTGGGTTGTGGCAGGGATTTTCAGGACAGGACATTGAGCTTGAGCTGGATTTAAGAAATACCGCTCCTCTGCATTCGTTTTCAATGGGTTTTTATCAGAATACCGACATTTGGGTCATCTTTCCAAAACAGGTAGAAATATATACCAAAACAACACCGGAAGATGCTTACAGACTCTTTACCACCATAGAGGGCAGCATTCCCCCCGAAACAAAAGGGAGCCTTAAGGAACAATATACTGCCTCACTCCGCGGGATGAAGCCGGCTATTGTAAAAGTTGTTGCACGTCATAATGGCAAACTCCCGGCATGGCACCCGGCCGGATCAGC
>JAQVEI010000437.1 GCA_028697695.1 Lentimicrobiaceae bacterium | reverse complement strand
CGGATGAACTGCGCTGCTGTCCAATGGATTTTCTGCATCGCGGATACGTAAAAAGCCGGCAGCCTGTTCAAAAGCTTTTATTCCAAAACGTTTTACCTGCATCAACTGCTGTCTGGATTTAAACCTGCCGTTTTTATCGCGGTATTCTACTATGTTGCCTGCCAGGGCCGGTCCCAGTCCGGAAACGTAACCCAGCAATTGCTTGCTTGCTGTATTCAGTTCAACACCTACCTGGTTAACGCAACTGATTACGGTATCCTCCAGGCTGTGCTGTAATGCCTGCTGATCTACATCGTGCTGATATTGGCCTACTCCTATGGATTTAGGTTCAATTTTCACCAATTCCGCCAGGGAATCCATCAATCGTCTTCCGATGGATACTGCGCCACGGACGGTAACATCGTAGTCTGGAAATTCCTCTCGTGCCACTGCTGAAGCCGAATAAACCGAAGCCCCGTTTTCATTAACCATGATAGAAATCAGCGGCCGGTCGAAAGGAATCTTTCGGATGAAATTTTCCGTTTCACGGCCGGCCGTTCCATTACCGATAGCTATGGCTTCAATGCCATAAGCAGCCACCAGGTTTTTGACTTTGGCTACTGCTTCACGAACTTCACTTTGTGGCGGATGAGGATAAATGGTTTCGTTGTGCAACAGCCGTCCTTGCCGGTCGAGACATACCAATTTACAACCGGTACGAAAACCCGGATCAATGGCCAGGATGTTTTTTGAACCAAGCGGCGCAGCAAGCAGCAGTTGTCTTAGATTGGTTGCAAATACTTTAATGGCTTCTTCGTCGGCTTTTTGCTTTATGAGTGCCCGTAGTTCCGTTTCCATAGAAGGTTGAAGCAGGCGTTTATAGGAATCTTTAACAGCCATTTGAACCTGTTCTGAGGCCGGGTTTTCTGATTTGACAAAAATATGATGGAGAAGTTGCAATGCTCTGTCTTCATCGGGGCTTACCGCTATGCGTAAAAATCCTTCTTCTTCACCCCTGAACATGGCCAGCACGCGGTGAGAAGGTGCACGCATCAATGGTTCGCTGGTGTCGTAGTAATTTTGATACTGAATGCCTTCCAACTCTTTGCCTTTAACCGGCCTGGATGAGATCTGTGCTTCCCGTTTAAACAGTTTACGGATGGTTTCCCTGGCGGGAATGCTTTCGTTAACCCATTCGGCAATGATATCTCTTGCTCCGGACAGTGCCTCTTCAACATTCTCAACCGCTTTCTCGCTATCCACATAAGCTGCTGCTTTTTGGTGAAGATGAATGTTTTCCTGGGCCATGAGGAGCTTTGCCAGTGGCTCCAAACCACGCTCACGGGCTATGGATGCGCGCGTTTTACGCTTTTGTTTGTATGGCAGGTATAAATCTTCCAACTCCACGAGTGACTGGGCTGCAATGAGCTGCTCTTCCAGTTCAGGCGTCAGCTTTTCCTGCTCCAGAATGGCTTTTATTATTGCCTCACGGCGGCTTTCAATATCCAGCAACTGCTGATTGCGATCACGAATGGCCGCCAGCAGAACTTCATCCAAAGTACCCGTCATCTCCTTGCGATAGCGGGCAATAAAAGGAATGGTAGCGCCACCGGCCATGAGTTTGAGTGTATTGTAAACCTGCCAGGGTTGTAGATTCAATTCACGGGAAATGAGTTCGGTAAAATCTTTTGTATTGTCCGTCATGATTCTAAGTATAGATATTATGAAGCCACTAAACCGGTTATCATATAGTTCGGTGCCTTTTTATTTACCGGAATTTTAAAGGTATGCACTGTGTCGAAGGTTTGTTTAAAATTCAACTCAAGCGCATGCAACTCATTTTCAGTATCCAGATTACCTGCAAACTTGTTAAACACTACCTTACCGCCAGGCAGCAGCAGTTGTTTTACACTTTTCAAAAACGACTGAGTTTCAAATACCGGTGGCACCAGAGCGTCCAGGTATATATCAACAATAATGAGTTTCCATTTTCCGGTATTGTTGTTGACAAAATTAAGGGCATCTTCTTCTATCAAAGAAAGATGCCCTAAATGTTGGATGTTAAAATGTTCATTTGCTGCTGCAATAATCTCTTTATCAGCTTCAACGCCTGTAATTGGCGCCTTTATTTGGTATTCTTCCCGAAGAATGGTAGCCACGCTGCCTCCCCCGAAACCCAGTATGAGAATCTCTTCGGTATCTTCAATGTGGGGAGGGTCTTGCCGGAAATATTTCCGGAATGCATCATGGAGCGGCCCATAGGAATAGTTTACATTCTCAGAGTTCAGCTGATACCTGCCATTAACAAGTGCGACCTCAATAACCGGGTTGAGTGAACTGCTGTACCGCGCTACAATATGCTCGCCGGTAAAGCTGGAAAGGTATGCAAAAGCGTCTTTCGCAAAGGACATAATCAGATACATTGCGCAAAGGTAAGCATTCCGTATTAGTTTAATCTACCCAATCGGCAATAAAGATATTGGTATCGCGAGTTCCGCCATTGTTTCGGTTAGAAGAAAAAATGAGCTTTTTACCATCGTATGAAAACATGGGGAAAGAATCAAATACATGGTCGTAAGTAATTCTTTCCAAACCGGTACCATCAATGTTTATCATATACAGGTTGAATTCAAACCCCCGGGTGCTTGCATGATTGGAGCTGAATATAATTTTTTCGCCGGACGGATGAAAGTAAGGCGCCCAATTGGCTTTACCCAGGTTGGTAACTTGCTTTAAATCACTGCCATCCACGTTACAGGTGTATATTTCCATTTGTGTAGGAGCTACCAGTCCCTCTTTTAACAAATCTTTATACTCCTTTATTTCTTCGGGAGTTTTGGGTCTTGATGACCGGAACACCAGTTTCTTCCCATCCGGAGAAAAGAAAGCGCCGCCATCGTATCCCAGGCCATATGTTATTTGTTTCACATTGCTGCCGTCAATGTTACAGGTAAAAAGTTCGAGGTCTCCGGTACGATCTGAGGTAAACACGATTAAATCCCCGTTGGGCGATACGGTGGCCTCGGCATCATATCCCGGAGATTTTATCAGGGTATCCACGAGATTGCCGTTCAGGTCGGCTACATAAATATCAAAATCTTCGTAAATGGGCCACAGGTATTTACCATCGGTGCGTCTTTCGGGTCCCGGCGGACAAGCGTCGCTTCCCGAACGCGTGGATGCGTATAGCACGGTAGAGTCGCCCGGCAGGA
>JAQVEI010000436.1 GCA_028697695.1 Lentimicrobiaceae bacterium | reverse complement strand
ATCCCGGTTTGCCCGAGCATCCGGGCCATGAACTGCTTAAGCAGCAAATGAATCCGCAAATCGGCTTTGGCGGAATGATAGCTATTGACCTGGAAACCGCTGATAAAGCCAATGCCCTGATGGAAGATATGGAAGCCAACGATGTTGGCTACCTGGCAGTTAGTTTGGGATACTTCAAGACATTATTCAGTAACTCAGGCAAGAGTACTTCGAGTGAAGTTCCTGAAGATGTGCAACGCAAAATGGGGCTTAGCGAAGGGCTGGTGCGTTATAGCGTTGGTCTTGACAATGACATAGAACGTACCTGGACCAAAATTGAACAAAGCCTCAAAAAAACCGGTTTTCTGAAATAAGGAGCGGTTGATTTGTAAAAATTGCCACAAAATCAGCGATGCTTTATTGTTCCGGGAGTTAATTTTTTTGGAGAACAAAAGAGGTGTTTGATCGGTTTCGTGGCAATTTTATTTGTGCTTGTCTGCTGAAAATCTGCATGCAGTTCACAATTTTCAACGCAGGCTAAAGTGTTAGCTTTCAATAATTATTTCAAAAGCCAATAGGGTTGTGGGTGCTAGTGCTTTTGACAGCTTACAGCCTGTCATCCTTAGGGTTATAATTAAAGATTATGATGAGTTTTTCTGAACTTATAACAAAGCGGCAAAGTGTCCGCCGCTATGAAAGCCGCGCCGTGGAAGATGAAAAGATAATGCAGTGTCTGGAGTCAGCCCGTTTGTCGCCATCGGCCAGCAACTCGCAACCCTGGCATTTTGTTGTGGTAAATCGTGAACCTTTGCGTACTGAAGTGGCCAGGGCGACCTTTACTGAAATAAAGCTTATCAATAAATTTACGCTTCAGGCGCCGATGCTGGTGGTGATTGTTCAGGAGAAGCCGAAGTTAATAACGCGGTTGGCCATGCAGGTTAAAGGAAAAGAATGGCCGTTGATAGATATTGGTATTGCGGCTACACATTTTTGTTTGAAAGCCACAGAACTCGGTCTTGGAACCTGCATGATTGGTTGGTTTGATGAAACACGAATTAAAGAGGTGCTGAACATCCCCGGAGGGAAAACCATTGGTTTACTCATTAGCGTCGGTTATCCGCCTGCCGACTATCCACTGAGAACGAAGGTGCGCAAGCAACCGGATTCCATGATGAGTTTCAACAAGTATCCATGAAGTAATTGCTAAGCAGAATTGCGGCTTGCATTGATGTTTCCATACAGTGATCGCGTTACCAGCTTGTCATATACGGCTTTGTTTTTGTCATTCAGAGCAACTTTTTGCAAAGCATACTGCTGAATCACAAGCAGAGGAAGCACTATCTTTTCACGAATTTTAATACTTTCTCTGGATATAGGTTCCTCTTCCATAAGTTCATTAAAGCCGGTTATGGCAAGCAATGTTTCTTTGGAAAGCTGGTACTCATCATAAAGTATATTCCAAAACCCGCCATAGGATTCATCCTTTTGAATGTACCGGGTAAGGTTGAAATTGCATTTAAGCAGCGACATCATACTGTTCAGCACCAAAGTGCGGAAAAAGGCCACTTCTTTAAACAGTTTTTTCAAATCTTCCAGTTTGCCGTCGTCTATTAAAGCTTTCAATGCTGTTCCGGTGCCAAAAAATCCGGGCACATTTTGTTTTAGCTGACTCCAGGAGCCGACAAAGGAGATGGCGCGTAAATCCTGAAACTCCAGTTTGGATTTAGACCCACGCTTACCCGGCCGGCTGGTGATGTTGGCTTTGGAATAGTACCTGAGCGTACTTTTATTTTCCAAATAAGGTAAAAACATCTCATGGTTTTTCAGGGCCGTATACTTTTCATAACTAATCTTTGCCAGTTTATCGAGTAAATCGCGGGATGATTTATCTATGATATTTTCATCAGGAGAGAAGAAGTTGGAAAGGCCGGCTGTTAAGAGTTGTTCGCTCTGATGCATAAATTGTTCACTTGTGCCATATTTGCTGCTGATGGTTTGCCCTTGTATGGTGAGCTGAATTTCGTGGTTGGCAATTTCGTGGGTTTGAGCAGCGTAAAACCGGTATGTTTTGCCTCCTCCCCGCGCTGGTGGACCACCCCGGCCATCAAAAAATATTGCTTTAACACCGTTTTTTGAGCAAACCTCACTCAGTACTTCCTTGCTTCTGAATATCTCCCAGTTCGCTTTTAAATAACCGCCGTCCTTGGTGCCATCTGAAAAGCCAAGCATTATGGTTTGCTTGTTGAACCGCTGATTTATGTGGGTACGATAAGCCGGAATGTTAAACAAGGTCTGCATGGTTTCTGCCGCATTGTCCATGCCTTCAATGGTTTCGAACAAAGGGATAATATCAAAAGTTAAATCGCCTGTCCAGCCACTCCAACGAAAGAACGCAAACACATTCAGCAGAGCGAAAATATCGGTTGAATTGCTGATGATGTATCTGTTGCAGCCTTCCTCCCCGTTTTTTTGTTGAATAGATTTAAGCTGACTTATGTTTTTGATGGTGTCCTGCAGGGTTTCATCTTCAAAATGCATAGCGGTGGCATCAATTTCAGCTTCGAGCAATATTTTTATCAATTCCAATTCATCCAACTCGGAAATTTTGGTTTCAATCAGCCCGGCCTGCTTCAGTATTTCTGTAAGCAGTTGTTGATGAATGCTGTGATCCTGACGAATGTCGAGGCTGGCAAAATGTGTTTTGAATATCTTTACCTTATCTGTAAAATCATCAATTTCCTTGAGAAAAAGTGCATGGTAATCTTCCTGAACTATATTGCGAATACTGATTAATGGATGAATAATATCGTCATATTGTATGGTTGCTTTCGGATCAAAGGTGGCTGCATATATTTTTTGTTTCAAATTGCCCAGGATGGTTGTTACCTTTTTAAAGGTAAGTTTCTGTTCCAGCTCTTTCAGATCTCTATAATAACACTTCATCAGTGTCATGCGCAGTTCATCAGCCACAGCATTGGTAACTTCTGCTGTAACGTACGGGTTCCCATCCCTGTCTCCCCCAGGCCAGAATCCAAGTTTAATGATGTTGGGATTTTCAAAACCGGGGCGGCCAACGCTTTGTTTATGGTAGGTGTATAGACTTCCCGCGGCACGGTAATAGACATTTCTCATGAAATAAATAATATTTCTTGCCTCATCCAGTGGAGAAGGTTTCTCGGTATTCAGCAAGCTGGTTAACCCCAACTGCTGAAG
>JAQVEI010000015.1 GCA_028697695.1 Lentimicrobiaceae bacterium | reverse complement strand
GAGATGCTACACTGATGGTACATAAAGGATATGCCATTGAAAAAAATCCCGAATTAATAAATCAGCATACCGAAATCACTGAAGAAAAGGCCTTGCTTAAAATCCTTGCCGAAGCTTTTGAAGATGACAACCGCCAATGGCACACTGCAGTCGAAGACCTCAAAGGAGTGTCGGAAGAAACCACTACCGGTGTACATCGGCTGTACCAGATGATGCAATCGGGTGAATTGCTCTTCCCGGCAATAAATGTGAATGATTCGGTTACCAAATCAAAATTTGATAACCTTTATGGCTGCCATGAATCACTGGCCGATGGCATAAAACGGGCTACCGATGTAATGATTGCCGGTAAAGTGGTTGTTGTTCTGGGTTTTGGAGATGTAGGTAAAGGTTGTGCACGTTCTATGCGTTCTTATGGTGCCAGGGTAATCGTTACCGAGATTGACCCCATCTGCGCCCTGCAGGCAGCTATGGAAGGTTTTGAAGTATCCACCATGGAGGAAGCGCTTAAAGAAGGAAACATTTACGTTACCGCTACCGGTAACCGCGATGTCATCACTCTGGATCACATGCACTCAATGAAAGACCAAAGCATCGTTTGCAACATTGGCCACTTTGACAATGAAATTCAGGTGGAAGCACTGATGAAAAATCCAGACATAGAACATGTAAACATAAAACCCCAGGTGGATAAGTTTACTTTTGATACCGGCAACGCCATCTTTTTGCTTGCTGAAGGGCGTTTGGTTAATCTGGGCTGTGCTACCGGTCATCCTTCTTTTGTGATGAGTAACTCATTTTCCAATCAGGTGCTTGCGCAGTTGGACTTGTGGCAGAATGATTACCAAACCGATGTGTATCGCTTGCCCAAACAACTTGACGAAGAAGTTGCCCGCCTGCATCTGGAACAAATTGGGGTTAAATTAACCAAACTTACGGCCGAGCAGGCTGCCTACATCGGGGTGCCGGTTGAAGGCCCCTACAAACCTGATCATTACAGGTACTAAAGTTTTATAGCAATGAATTACAAGGCGGATCGGTATTCAAACCTTCCGCCTTTTTTAATGCCGCTTTCATCGGTCATAGGGAGAAATGAAAAATCTTCAGCGATGTAATTATGCGTCCGTCTAAAATAATTTCTAATTTTACCTGCTGATTCTAATTTTCAATATTCATGATTTTTCGATATTTAACAGCTATTGCTCTTTTGTGGCTTCCGTTTACCGGTATTGCCCAGGTTCAACCCGGTGACCCCTGGTTTGGTGAAAGCTGCACCAGTATTATGGTTGGTAAAAACGCATCTACAGATGGATCGGTGATGACCGCTCACACCTGTGATGGCAATTACCGCACCTGGGTGCGCATGGAACCTGCAGCCGATCATGCCGATACCGCTATGCATACCGTTTATAAAGGCACCCTGCATACCGAAACACCGGACGATATGCGTAAATTAAAGGTAGCCGGACGGATTCCCCAGGTAAAGCATACCTATGCCTATCTGAATACTGCCTATCCATCGCTCAATGAGAAACAACTGGCCATGGGAGAAGCCACTTTTGTGGGACCTGATATCCTGGTGAATAAAAATGGTATGTTCCTTATCGAGGAGCTGCAAAGAGTAGCGCTGCAGCGTTGCGACAATGCACGCGAAGCCATCCGCCTGATTGGCTCACTGATAAAGCAATATGGTTTTGGCGATTATGGAGAGTGTATCACCATTGCCGATCCAAAGGAAGTGTGGCAAATGGAAATTCTTGGCGAAGGACCGGACAAAATCGGAGGCGTGTGGGCTGCTCAGCGTATTCCCGACGACCATGTGGGAATACAGGCGAACATCGTGCGTATTGGCACCATTGATTTGAAAAATAAGGATTATTATATGGCCAGCGACAATTACAAAGAAGTGGCCCTGAAATATGGCCTGTGGGATGGGAATGAGCCTTTTAAATTTTGGAAAGCCTATGGAGATGTGGATAAGCCATATAAAATCAGAGAGTTCTTTGTCCTCAACGCCCTGGCACCCTCGCTCGGCCTGACCATGGAGATGGAAGAGCTGCCTTTTTCTGTGAAACCCGAACAGAAAGTTAGCGTTGAACGGCTGGCTGAATTGTATCGCGAAACTTACGAAGGCAGTCCCTATGATATGACCCGGCATGTTAAAATGGTAAAGAAACGTTATGACGATAACCGCAAAGAAACAGGTCAGGACACCATCGTTAGCCCCATTGCCAATCCATGGCTTACAGCCGATATGCGAAATACCTTAAATTATCTGGCACCCGAAACAGTTGAATTTCAGCGTACGGTTTCGGTAGCCTGGTGTTCCTATTCTCACATAACACAATTGCGTGGATGGCTGCCCGATGCCATAGGTGCAGTTTCCTGGTTCTCGTTCGACAATCCCGGTGAAAGCCCCCGGATTCCGGTTTATGCAGGAGTGAGCCAGGTGCCGGCCAAATGGGAAGTTTGCGGTCAAAAAAAATACCGCGATGATGCTGCACTGTGGGGATACCGCAAAGCCAACAAGCTGGCCACCGTTTCTTGGGGCAAAACCAAAGGCACCATCCTTGAAAATGTATTGAGTTTCGAAGAAAAAGCAAGGTTCGAAATGCCGGCACTTGAGCTAAAAGCCAAACAACTTATTGCTGATGGCAAAGAAAAAGAAGCCAAAACTCTGCTCACACAATACAGCAGCGATTTTGCTGGTGCTACCCTGCAACGCTGGGCAACACTGGAAAGTACGTTCTGGGAAATGTTTGGCAGAGGTTTCTAAGCAAGGCTTTTAGGGTCGCCTGCCTGCATAACTGCAAAATTGCAGTATAAAGACGCTTCTACCAAAAAGTAAACGCAATGCTGAGGTTGCTTTTTGCTACACGGATACTTAAATATTACAATAGAACGTAACAAGTATTTTATTTTCCAATGCTTATAGGTTCAATATAAGTTTGGAGAACTGCGTTGTCCGTGGTAGATTGATTTTCTTTAATGCATAAAACCTGGATCTAACGAATTAGATCCGGTAGGAATAAAAAAGGCTTCTTTGTTTTTGAGGATTTGGGTGAATGCACTGTTCTTCATCCGGCTTGCATTGTTCGTTCTAATACAAACAAGTGGCCCTTATTTACACCCGAAAGAAAATTCTCTATAATACTCATAAAGAACTTTCTATTAATAACTCGTTGATAATGAGCTATTCTGAATTTATTTGTGGAGATGGCGGGAGTCGAACCCGCGTCCAAACAAGCAGCACCAATGCTTTCTACGCGCTTAGTTTTCAGTTGATTGTCGGGATGCTGCCGGGAGAAAACGGCCCTACAACATCCTTATTCCTTTTGGTTTTCGAACAGGCACCAGGATCTTACCTGTCTTATCGTGGCATTTGTGATGCTCCTTCCGCGACGCGGCCACGACAGGCTTCACGGGGAGCAGAAAGCGGCTTAATCCTTGATTAAGCGGCTAACGCGTAATTATAATCGTTGCCAGTTATTGGCTGTGAAAGTTAGGTTTTACGGGCTATACTTACAACACCCGGCGTGCTTACATTAACACTTCCTTGCTGTCAAAACCGGTCATCCCCGGTAACGTTAATGCTGCTGCAAAGGTACAAAAACTATACCAGCATTAAAACGATTCAATCAGAATTTTATTCAGTGTCTCGCGTACAACTCCACATCGGCGGCTGTTATAGGATTTCCACCCAATATAGCCAGTCGTTCTACCACGTTGCGCAGCTCCCGGATGTTTCCCGTCCATTGGATTTTTTTGAGTGATTCCAGCGCTTCATCGGTAAAAGTCATGGGTGGTTTTCCCTGGCTTTCACAAATGTCCTCAATAAAATAATTCGCCAGTAGCGGAATGTCTTCTTCGCGCTCGTTAAGGGTAGGAACATGGATAAGTATTACGCTTAAGCGATGGTAGAGGTCTTCACGAAATGTGTTTTTTTTAATCTCTTCCTGAATATTCTTGTTGGTGGCTGCAATCACCCGCACATCGACGGGTATATCCTTTTCGCCGCCTACGCGCATAATTTTATTTTCCTGCAATGCACGCAAAACTTTGGCCTGAGCTGCAAGGCTCATGTCACCTATTTCATCCAAAAATAAAGTTCCGCCGTTGGCCTGCTCAAAATCGCCTTTGCGTTGTTTTATGGCTGAGGTGAATGAGCCTTTTTCATGCCCAAAGAGTACGCTTTCAATAAGTTCACCGGGAATGGCTGCGCAGTTTACTTCAACGAAAGGACCTTCAGACCGGTGGCTGAATTCATGAAGCCACCGTGCAACGAGTTCTTTGCCCGTTCCGTTGTTGCCGGTAATCAATACGCGCGCATCTGTAGGTGCAACTTTATCAATCATATCTCTTATCTGCTCCATGGCCTGTGACTCTCCAATCATATCGTAAGTCTTACTTACCTTACGTTTTAGAACACGCGTTTCTTTCACCAGGCTTCCTTTTTCAACGGCATTGCGGATACTTACCAGCAGGCGGTTGAGGTCCAGTGGTTTAGAGATATAGTCGTATGCACCTTTTTTCAGGGCATCCACAGCCGTTTCAATGTTTCCGTGTCCTGAAATCATCACCACGGGAGTATCATTCATTTGCAGCAGTTGGTCCAGTACCTCCATGCCATCCATTTGTGGCATCTTTATATCGCAAAGTATAACGTCGTACTTTTCTGACGAAACCATTTCCAAAGCAGTCGGCCCATCCGGCGCCTCATCCATTTCATATCCTTCATATTCAAGTATTTCACGCAAAGTAGAGCGGATGCTGCGTTCATCATCAATCACTAATATTTTTGCCATAATCAATAACTTTGTCAGTCTGTGTATGAAAAGATCATCAAGGTGATGGTTATCCCTTATAAAAAAGCCATTTCCACATCTCACCCCAGCTCACTTTTTTACCATACATTAGTATTCCGGTCCGGTAAATGCGGCCTGCCAGCCAAACGGCGGCTACAAAACTTGCTGTTAAAATAAGCATGGAAAGGCCCACCTGCCACATAGGTACTCCAAAAGGTATGCGAACCATCATAATAACGGGTGAAGTAAAAGGAATCATGCTAAACCAGAATGAAACGGGGCCATCGGGATTGTTGATCACGAATTGTGCCATCACTATAGCCAGAATCAAGGGAACAGTGATGGGCAACATAAATTGTTGGGTATCAGTTTCATTGTCAACTGCTGCTCCTATGGCTGCGAACATGGCTCCATAAAGCAGATAACCACCTATGAAGTAGAAGAGGAAGCTTAAAATCATGGTGGTGAAGTCAATGGATTGCAGTGCTTCAATCATGCGTGACATAGCAGTATCTTCATTTTCAGTGGATTGAAGGGCTGCAGTGTTGCTTTCAGAGGGGATGCGTGAAGTGTTGTCCTGATATACTTCGGTGGCCTGGGCCGGGGTGATCTTGTTGGGCATAAGTGTTTGAAAAACAGTTACTATGGTCAGAGTAAGTACAATCCACAGCATAAATTGGGTAAGACCAACGAGGGCTACACCAATAATTTTTCCCATCATCAGTTGAAAAGGCTTCACGGATGAAACAATAACTTCTACAATCCGGCTTACCTTCTCTTCGATTACCCCTCTCATGACCTGGGCACCGAACAAAAAGATAAAGAAATAGATTAAAATGCCGGCAAACATACCCACTCCCATACTTACCTCGGTGTAGCTTTTGGCTTCACTGCCTGCTTCGCCAAGCTGGATGGAGGTAAGCGTGATGTTGGTTTTGATATTTTTTAGTATCTCATCGGTTATCAGGTTGGTTTTTTCCAAAGAGTCTGCTTTTACTTCTGAAAAAGCAGGGTTTATCTTGCGGATTTCTTTGACAATTTCTGCACCCAGCTTTTGGTTTTCAACCTCTTTGGCCATGATGTTGCGAATATGGCTTTTTAAATCTATGCTTACCTGGCTGTTGCTGAATATGATTGCAGACGAGGGTACACTCACTTCCGGACGGGGAATGTAGATGAGCGCGTAGATGTCATTGCCTGAAATATTTGCTTTGGCAGTTTCAAGGTCAGTAAATACATGCTCAAAGGTATAGCGGTCAGAATTCTCAAAACGGTCGAGAAACCAACCGGTTTCATCCAGTATCCGGACCTGCTTCACTTCATCAGAAAGTTGAGACAATATTACCGGCACAATAAACAGGGCTGCCATAAGGATGGGGCCAAGTATGGTCATTATCAAAAAAGATTTCTTTTGTACCCGGGTAAGGTATTCCCGCTTTATGATAAGCACTATTTTATTCATAGTTATTGAGTTTGCTGGTGGATAGTTTCTGGTTTACCGTGTTGATGAATATTTCATTCATGGTAGGAATAATTTCATTTAAAGTATGAACGCTCACGTGGGGCATGAGAATCTTTAGCAGGTGATTGGCGGTAGCATGTGAGGGAAGTTGAATTTCTGCAAATTGCAATTCATCCCTGTTATGTTGGGATTTTAAAGTGAAATCGGCAGGCAGCACAGTACGTATATCATTTTTAAAATCATTATAGCCAATAGAAAAGGTGTTGGTTTTGTGTTCGTTGCGTATATCACTTACCCGTCCATCCAATATTTTTTTTGAATTGTTTATGAGGGCAATATTATCGCACAACTCTTCAACGGAGGCCATATTGTGGGTAGAAAAAATTATGGTTGATCCGTTTCTTCTCAGGGCCAGAATTTCATCTTTAAGCAAATTGACATTTATGGGATCAAATCCGCTGAAAGGCTCATCGAAAATAAGCAATTTTGGTTCATGAATGATGGTGACAATAAATTGCACTTTTTGTTGCATTCCCTTGGAGAGTTCTTCAACCTTTTTATTCCACCAGGGTTTTATATCAAACTTTTCAAACCAGTATTTGAGTTTTTTAAGTGCATCACTTTTACTTACTCCTTTGAGCTGCGCAAGATAAAGGGCCTGCTCACCTACCTTCATCTTTTTGTATAATCCTCTTTCTTCGGGCAGGTATCCTATTTGGTAAATGTGCTCTGCGCCAAGTTTATTGTTTTGAAAAAACAGTTCTCCCGTGTCGGGAGCTATTATCTGGTTTATGATGCGGATGAGCGTGGTTTTGCCGGCACCGTTTGGGCCAAGCAAGCCAAAAATAGATTGAGGAGGAATTTCTATACTCACATTATCAAGCGCTTTGTGGGCTGCATAGTTTTTAGTGATATTCCTTGCACTGAAAAAAGACATAGGACAAGATAAAATTGTGTAATAAAAAAAGGTGGCTGCCCACAAAAGGAAACCACCTGTTAAGGGCAGTTTGATGCAAATTTATTGAAAATATTCTTTCATGCGATCTAAAAACGACGGATCTTTTGGACCGGGCTTAGGATGAAAATTCGATGAATCGTCTAATTTATTAAGCAATTCACGTTCCTCACGACTTAAATGTTGCGGGGTCCACACGTTGAT
This sequence comes from Lentimicrobiaceae bacterium, assembly GCA_028697695.1. Classification (GTDB taxonomy): domain Bacteria; phylum Bacteroidota; class Bacteroidia; order Bacteroidales; family Lentimicrobiaceae; genus Lentimicrobium. Next base: position 6,448 of record JAQVEI010000015.1, on the reverse strand, counting down.
GTTTATCAATTGATCGCCTTTGCCATATCCATTGAGTGAAGGTATGCCTTTTCCTTTCAATCTCAACACTTTCCCTGATTGGGTACCGGCTTCTATTTTTATGCGTACTTTTCCTTCAATGGTTGGTATTTCCACCGAAGTGCCTGTGGCAGCCTGGGGAAAACTGATGAAATGATCATAAAGGATGTTGGTGCCGTTACGTATGAGTTCAGGATGCGGAATTTCTTCAACCTGAACGATTAAATCGCCCGGAACTCCTCCGCGCGGAGCTGCGTTGCCTTTACCACTAACCGATAGTTGAATGCCATCGTTAACCCCCGCTGGTATGTTAAGGGAGATGATATCCTCACCTTTAACCGTTCCACTGCCGCCACAGCTGCCGCATTTATTGGTTATGGTTTGGCCTTCACCATTGCAATAGGGGCAAGTGGAACTGGTTTGCATTTGTCCCAAAAAAGTATTGGTAACGCGGGTAACCTGCCCAGTGCCATTACAATGTGAGCAGGTAGAAAATGCTGACCCACCGGTGGCTCCTGTACCCTGACAGGTGGAACATCCTACCAGTTTGTTGACTTTAATTTTCTTTTCAACGCCTTTAGCTATTTCTTCAAGCGTAAGTTTAACTTTTACCCTTAGATTGGTGCCCTTACGCACACGCCGGCGCGAACCACCGCTGCTGCCGAATCCTGAGAAACCGCCTCCAAAGGCGCCAAAAATATCACCGAACTGGCTAAAGATATCGTCCATTGACATGCCTCCGCCAAAGCCTCCGCCCGGCATACCTTTCATGCCTTCGTGCCCATATTGGTCATAGCGTGCGCGCTTTTCACTGTTGCTGAGTACCTCGTAGGCTTCTGCGGCCTCTTTAAAATTTTCTTCGGCCTGCTTGTCGCCCGGGTTTTTATCAGGGTGGTATTTGAGTGCCATCTGCCGGTAAGCTTTTTTAATCTCACTTTCGGAGGCACTGCGCGAAATGCCCAGTATGTCGTAATAATCTCTTTTACTCACTGTAATGGTCCTTTTTCTTTTGCGTGTATGATTTTGCGTATTTGTAAGCTTTAGCTTCCAACAACTACCTTGGCAAATCGTATAACTTTGCCATTCAGCAGATATCCTTTCTGGGTAATGTCAATCACTTTGCCTTTCTGACCGGCTTCGGGAGCCGGGATGTGAGCCACCGCTTCATGAAAATCAGTGTCAAAATCCGCTCCAATGGCTTGAATTTCACTCAACCCCTTTTGATTAAGGATGGTCCTTAGCTTATTATAAATCAGTACTATACCTTGTTTTACCGGGTCTGTTTGAGCATCTTCGTCAAAAAGCACAATGGCCCGATCAAAATCATCTATCACAGGCAGCAAAGAGGAAATCACATCTTCGCCGGCTGTTTTGGCAATTTCAAGCTTTTCTTTGCTGACACGACGGCGATAGTTGTCAAATTCAGAGTAAAGTCTGAGGTATTTATCATTTAATTCATCCACCTTTTGTTGCCTGTCATCAACTTCAGGCCCAAGGTCTGATTCTTCATTCACTGATGAAGCATTACCGGTAAACATGTCCTTCTCCATGGACTTATTGGCCATATTATCCGTTGCACGGCCTTCTTTATCCGGATTGCCTGTTTCCTGCTTTTTATGTTTAGCCATAATAGTTTAAATTTCAACGAGTTTTCAATTTTCAACATTCAGCCTTCCACATAAGCAAAATCTTTGCCATAATCCAGCCATTGACATTATGGCAGGCTAATACTTGAAGCGAAAATTCCTATGGGTGTACTAAAGAGTTTTTTTAATCTTCGACACGCTGAATATCAGCACCAAGAGCACGCAGTCGCGCATCTATATGTTGGTAGCCTCTGTCAATTTGTTCAATATTGTCGATTTGGCTTTTGCCCTGAGCTGAGAGTGCTGCAATCAACAGCGCAACTCCGGCACGTATATCGGGTGAGCTCATGGTAAGGCCACGCAGGGGCACTGCGTGATCAAGGCCAATGACTGTGGCACGGTGGGGGTCGCACAATATGATGCGGGCACCCATATCAATCAGCTTATCCACGAAAAACAGGCGGCTTTCAAACATCTTTTGATGAATGAGTACACTTCCTTTTGCCTGGGTAGCTACCACCAGTGCTATACTGATGAGATCGGGTGTAAATCCGGGCCAGGGCGCATCACTGATGGTCATAATGGAACCATCCATAAAGGTTTCAACCTCATAGCTATCCTGAGCCGGCACATATATATCGTCTCCGGTTCGTTGAAGTTGTATGCCCAGCTTTCTGAAAACATCCGGAATGATACCCAGTTCATCATAGTTTACATCCTTTATGGTTATTTCTGAGCCGGTCATGGCGGCCATACCAATGAAACTGCCAATTTCAATCATATCGGGCAGCAAGGTATGTTCGGTACCACTCAGGGATTCAACACCCTGAATATGCAAGAGGTTGGAGCCAACTCCCGATATTTTTGCTCCCATACGGTTGAGCATTCGGCAAAGTTGAACCAGATAGGGCTCACATGCAGCATTAAAAATGGTAGTTTCGCCTTTGGCCATTACGGCAGCCATAACAATATTGGCAGTACCGGTAACTGAAGCTTCGTCAAGCAGCATATAGCAACCTTTCAGTTCAGTAGCGTCAATACTGTAAAAATTGTTGGTGCCTTCAGATTCAAAGCGGGCGCCCAGCTTTTGAAGCCCGGTAAAGTGGGTGTCCAGCCGTCTGCGTCCAATTTTATCGCCACCCGGATGCGGGATGTATCCCTTCCGAAAACGGGCCAGCAGTGGGCCAAGTATCATAACCGAACCCCTCAATCCGGCTCCTTTTTTTCTGAAATCGGTGGATTTAAGGTATTCAAGATCAATGTTGCCGGCTTTGAATGTATATCTGCCTGTTGCTATTTTTGTCACCTCAACACCCATAGATGACAGTAGTTCGATGAGCTTATTGACATCCCGGATTTCAGGGATATTGTGAATGGTAACAGCCTCCGGGGTGAGTAATGTGGCACAAAGTATTTGCAGTGCTTCATTTTTTGCACCCTGTGGGGTAATTTCTCCTTTTAATGGGTGCCCGCCCCTAATGATAAAAGAACTCATAATTATTGATTTTCGGGTAAATAATCATCTAATTACTGCACTTAAAGGTGGTGCAACCAACAATATGGGGTGTATAGCCGGTTACCACGTTATAAGCATGCTGCAATTCGGGGGCAAGTTAGTTCTTTTTCCGGTTCCTTGAATCCCGGTAATGGGCATTTCTATCATTTTTCTGCCCGTATTTCCGTCTTTTGCTTTGTGTTCCTGAAGAGTTGGAAGAGGAAGGAGTGCGTGACAGCAATTCATTGGTATGAGCCAAACGGGTATCATCGCTCAGCTTTAGCTTTCCATGCGATAATTCTTTAAGATGATCCGTGATCAATTCATCATTCACCGAATCACGGTTCCAGTTCAGGTATGACTTTTTAAGATGGTTGGCAATATTTTTAACCAGGGCATCTTTTTCGGCTCCATCTTCAAAATCGCAGGCTTTTTCAATGATGCGGGATATATACTTACCGTAAGGTCTGTATTTGATGTTTTCCTGAGGGTAGGGGATGGGTTTTGGCTTCTGAAAAGCTTTTTCAGGTTCCGGTTTTGGGTATGGGCTGTCTATATCAAGCTGATATTGAGTAATGATGTGTAAGTGATCCCACAGTTTGCGCTTGTAATCAACAGTGTCGCGTTGTTCGGGATGCAACTGAGCCATCACATTAACCAATGCGCGGGCAAGGTTGGTACGTCTTTCGCGATCTTCTATACCTAAAATATAGGCAGCCATTTTTTGCACATTTCTTCCATACTCCGGAATAATGAGCTTTTCGCGGGTGCTGTTATAATCCATAAAAAAATGTTTTCAATATTGGAAATACGTAACAGATATTAATTGAGTTACAAATCAAATAAGCAAAGTAAAGTTACTGGCACTGATATAGGTACGGACTTTTATATTAATCGTGAAAGTAATAAGGGTTGAAGAAGTACTTTACACTGCCAGATAATGGGTGTATATGACATGTATCCGGCTGCAAATATACAAAAAAATTATTTACAAACACGAAGTTTGGCAAATTTCAACAGCAATTGTTTTTGTCCTACCGATGTAAAAAACACAGTGGCCTTGGCGTTTGGGCCTGTCCCTTCTATGCTGAGTACTTTACCTTTACCAAAACGATCATGTACAATCATTATGCCGGGTTGTATCTCCGAAATTGATGCCAGTTCGCCTTCAGGTGTTGGAATATTCGACTCTGTTATCTTTTTCAGATTTCTTCTTGGAACAGGCAAGGGCGTTTTTACCAAAGGAGATTTTGGCACTTGAGTATTAGCCCGCCTTACAGGTTGTTCTATGAAGTTTTCATCTATTTCATCCAAAAAGCGGCTGGGCTCGTTTTGAGTCATGTTACCCCAGCGATAGCGGGTTAATGCATACGAGAGTGTAACTCTTTTTTCGGCCCTGGTAAGGGCGACGTAAAATAAGCGGCGCTCCTCTTCAATTTCTGCCCTGGTTTGCATCGCCATTAGCGAGGGGAAAAGATTTTCTTCCAGGCCTACGATATATATGTAGGGAAATTCAAGCCCTTTGGCAGCATGAACTGTCATCAAAACGACCTTATCATTGTCTTCTTTGTCGTCGCTGTCGGCATCCGTAAGTAGCGCAATCTCCTGCATAAACTGATCCAGCGAACGCTCGGTGCTGCCCGCGATAAGTTCACCGGTTTCTTCATCAGGAAATAAAGTTTGCTCTTTTTCAGAAAAATCTTTCAATGCATTGAGTAATTCTTCCATATTCTGCATGCGCGATTTTCCTTCATCAGTCTGGTCAATGGAAAGTTCACTGATTAAGCCTGAGGATTTAGCTATTTTAAAACCCAGCTCGTAAGCTTTTGTGGCGTGCATTAACCGGCTGAAACCTGCAATCATACCGCAAAATTCTTCAAGTCTGGACAGCACACCGGAATGAAGACCCTCAATATACTTATTGGCTTGCGTGGCTATTTCAAACAGGCTTAAATTTTGACTCACTGCTGCCAGTTGGAGCTTATCGAGAGTGGTTTTGCCTATTCCTCTGGCCGGATAATTAATAATGCGTGTAAATGCTTCATCGTCGCGGTTGTTTACCACCAAACGGAAATAGGCCAGCAGATCTTTTATTTCTTTTCTTTTATAAAAGGATAATCCCCCGTAAATGCGGTAGGGAATGTTCAGCCGTCTCAGAGGCTCCTCAATTGCCCTTGACTGGGCATTGGTACGGTAAAGTATCGCGAAGTGATTATTGGGCACATGCTGATTCATGCGCGTTTCGAATATAGAATTGGCTATCAGGTTACCTTCTTCTGTATCAGAAGTGGCTTTGAGCACATTAATCCGGGTGCCGGTTTCATTTTCGGTCCATACCTGCTTTTGAATTTGCTCTTTGTTGTTGGCTATAATACAATTGGCTGCTTCAACAATTACCTGAGTAGACCGATAATTCTGCTCCAGCTTAAAAGTTTGTGCATCCGGATAATCATTGTTAAAATTCAGGATGTTCTGGATATTTGCTCCCCTGAATCCATAGATGCTTTGTGCATCATCGCCAACTACGCAGATGTTTTCATGACTTGCTGCCAGTTTTTTAACGATAAGGTACTGGGCGAAATTGGTATCCTGATATTCATCTACTAATATATAATTGAATTTATTCTGGTATTTGATGAGTACTTCAGGAAAATCCCGCAAAAGCAGGTTGGTATTAAAAAGCAGATCGTCAAAATCCATCGCATGAGCTTTAAAGCACCGGGCATTGTAGGCTTTAAATACTTCGCCCGTTTGAGGACGTTTGTTTATAACATCCTGATTGATTAAATGCGGGTTTTCAGCATACTCTTCCGCAGAAATCAGACTGGATTTTGCCGACGAAATGCGACCAAGGATGACCGAAGGAACGTAAATCTTTGGATCCAGGTTTAGGTCCTTCAATATGTTTTTGATTAAACTTTTGGAGTCATCCGTGTCGTATATCGTAAAATTTGAAGGGTAACCAAGAAAATGTCCCTCTATCCGCAATATTCTGGCAAATATGGAATGGAAAGTTCCCATCCATACATTCCTGCCTTCGGTACTTCCAATCAGGGAGGTTACCCTGTTTTTCATTTCGCGGGCAGCTTTATTGGTAAAGGTTAAAGCCAATATTTGAAATGGATCTACCCCTTTTTGCAATAAATAGGCGATACGATAAGTAAGTACACGGGTTTTACCTGAACCGGCCCCCGCAATTACCATAGCAGGGCCATCCGTGTTTATCACGGCCTGCTTCTGAGCCTCGTTAAGTTGATCTAGTAATTCAGACACACGCAATTTTCTTTGCCGCAAAATTAGGAATTCTTTCTGAGTTCCTGAAGGTGGGTTTTATAAAGATGGTTTACCG
>JAQVEI010000435.1 GCA_028697695.1 Lentimicrobiaceae bacterium | reverse complement strand
CCTGAGTACTCCCTTAATCGAACCCAATGAAACCGAAAGAGAAGGGTATGTGCCAAATGTGGTTTATTCATGTGGGTCGGTCATTCACAATGGGGAGGTGGTTATCCCTTATGCCATGTCTGATTATGCTTCTACTTACGCGACAGTAAATCTAAAAGAGTTGCTTACCGCTTTAAAATCAGGAAAATAGGGTTGTAAGTGCCGGGAGTAAATGCTAAAAAATTTGATTTTACTGGCAAAACTACTTATTTTTGCCCAACCGGGACATTATGATTTTTCTGCCATTCATTGCAGGAATATTTCCATTTAGTCATATGTTGAAATGTTTGACCATTGACAATGTTTGTTAAATGGCATGCCTTTGGTAAGATTTTTGGACATATTTTTTAACAGCCGCAAAATTTTATAAACTCAGCAAAACTTTCTTATTTATGCTAATCGAACTCAGACAAAACAGTTATCGCTTTAACGCTGATCCTACCCTTGTTATTCCCTTGTTTCGTCAATTGCCCTCCGATGAGTATGTGAGGATAATAAAATCAATTGTTGATTTATCGGAAAAAGAGGTAGAGGAAGTGCTTGCCGTTGTGGTGCGTTCACTCCCGGGCCGTTATCGTAATATTACCAGTTTGTTTGAAGAGCATTTCAACAATATAACTTCATATTTCGATGAGGCAGGTATTGACCCTGACGCATTAAGCGCTTCGCGTAAAACCTTGTTGGGTGCTGCATTCACCTTCGACTTTCCCGTAGAAGCCGCCGGTTTGTTTAGCCCTTCGGTAGTGTTGCACCCCGACCAAACTGAGCTGAATTCAGGGGAGCAAAGGTTGATCTTTGTGCTCAGAGCCATAGGTCCCGGCCACAAATCTTCGTTGGTGTTCAGAAGCGGCGTGATAGATCGCAACAATGAGTTTATCCCTGACCCGGGAGGTAAGCTGTTGTCGGCCGGTGAGGTAACCTTGCCTGAAACTTTTAAAAAAGAGCGCTTTATCCGGAAATTGCAATGCCTCAACGGTAAGTACAACGAACAATTGTATACCCACTTATCCAGCCAATTGCACGAAACATTCACTACAGACCACCTTAGATCAGGTCTGGAGGTAATGGCTGAAAATCCAAACGTTCCACCAAGTTTCATTACTGAAGTTGAACAGGCTCTGGAAACCGGTTTTAGCCTCGACTTTTCTATTGATGCCGGGTTGAATGAAAAAGTAATATATCCATTTGCCAAAGCTGAAAAAAAAGGGTATAAAAATCCGGTCATGGTAAGGTTAAACCATTCAACGGAAGGCCCTTGTTATGCCGGCACCTGTATTGCCGACAGCGGCAGCGGACTTCGGTTTAAGATTTTTACTACCAGTGATTTTTACCATTTTGAATTTTCAAATCTGCTGCCCGAAGATGATCAAATCACACATCTGGCGCTCTTTCCTGAGAAATTCGATGGAAAATATTTCATGCTGGGCAGCAAGCGCAATGGAATATATCTCGCCTCTTCACCGGATTTAATGCATTGGGGCAACTTTCAATGCATATACGAGGCACAGCATGCCTGGGAATTGGTTAAGATATCCCACAGCGGCGCCCCGCTTCTTTTACCGGAGGGGTGGCTGGTAATTACCCAGGGAACTGGCCCCGGTGGCAAAACAACTTTGTCGGCCCTCTTGCTCGATCGGGAAAATCCCGGCAAAGTAATTGCAATGCTTAAAGAACCCCTTTTAACTTCCACACATGGTGAAGGTTTGTTACAATTCGGTTTGGTAAGCGGAGGTGCCATCATTCACAACGACACTCTGATTATCCCTTACAGCATTTCCCGGTTTAGTTCCACCTATGCTGAAATTTCTCTCTCTACGCTCTTGAGTCACATGGTGAAAAGTGCAGAACTAAAAAATAACTAAGTACCGCTCCCTGATAGATAACATGTGGATTATGAACATTTTAGATTATCCCGTGTTATCTGGGTAAGTCTGAAATGCTCATTTCATTAAGGTAAAATACCTGGTGAAAGCCGTTGGGTGGCGGAGCCGGTAAAACTGAATAAGGCCTTGTTGAAAGCCTGACTTAGCATATTATATCATTCAGATATTTTAGAAAATACCATCAAAATCATACTGCAAAGAAAATGTGGTATGATTTTTAATGTTAGGTATTTTAATTCTCTTATTTGAGGAGATGCCAAAAAATATTCATACGAAAACCAATCACTAAATTTTTATATATGGAAGCTAAATCATACAACTCTGGCACGGTCAGTGGCTCTGTAACGGCTGGCACTGTTGCCTCGGGTGATGTTCAGGGGCATGCCGGAATTCAGCCAGGTGCAGGTAAGGCAGGCACTAAAGTAGCTGTTGAACCTGCTGATGAGGTATTGTTTGTTACCTCTTATCCACCACGTGAGTGTGGAATTGCAACTTATTCTCAGGACATGATTGAAGCACTTTTGGGTAAATTCAGCCATACCTACAAAATTACCGTTTGTGCACTGGAATCAGATGAAAAAACATACGATTATCCTCAGGAAGTAAAATATCGTTTGAAAACGTCAGAGAATGAGGACTATAGCAGGCTTGCAGAAGCCATCAATAAGGACTCAGATATAAGCCTGGTATTTTTTCAGCATGAATTTGGCTTTTATAACGGCCATGAAGATGCTTTCCTTAATCTAATGGCAGCGCTAAACAAGCCCATAAGTGTTGCCTTCCATACTGTATTGCCTAATCCGGGCGAATATCATTTGAATCTGGTTCAAAAAACAGCAGCCTACGCGCAATCATTGGTGGTAATGACACAAAGCTCGGCCAAACTACTTTCAGAAAGCTATGGTGTAGATCCCGCGAAGATTGTAGAAATTCCCCACGGTACACATCTTGTCCCACACACCAAACGCCGCATATTGAAATCAAAATACAAACTTGAAGGCCGGAAGGTTGTATCAACTTTTGGTCTGTTAAGTTCAGGCAAAGGAATAGAAACCACCATAGAAGCTTTGGTAGATGTAGTGAAAAAGATACCTGAAGTTATGTTTTTGGTCTTAGGCAAAACTCATCCCGAAGTGCTCAAGCATGAGGGGGAGAGGTATAGGGAGTCCTTACAAAACCTGGTAGAAAAATATGGATTAACCGATAACGTTAAATTTGTTAACCGGTATCTGTCTTTGAATGATTTGCTCGAATATCTGCAGTTAACAGATATTT
>JAQVEI010000434.1 GCA_028697695.1 Lentimicrobiaceae bacterium | reverse complement strand
AATCCCCCTGACCAATTAATAAGTCCAGGAACGTTTTCGCCCACGACCCAAACCGGTTGAATCTCCCGAATTGCTCTAAGCATTTCCGACCAGAGGTTGCGGTGATCTTCTGTTCCCTTTCTTTTTCCGGCAAGGCTGAATGGCTGGCACGGGAACCCCCCTGTGAGAACGTCAACCTGTCCCCTGTGAATAGTGAAATCTGTTTTTGTAATGTCTCCATAACTTATTGCATCCGGCCAGTAATATTTTAGTATCTTTTTAGGAAATTCCTCAATCTCACAATGAAATACGTTTGTCCATCCCGCCCATTCTGCTGCAAGGTCAAAACCTCCAATACCTGAAAATAAACTGCCATGTTTCATAATTAAAATAGTTCAACTTATTCCAAATATTATTTATAATGTGTCATCAAGTCTTTGTTATCATAGACAAACATCATAGCAGCATAATACGCTCCACCTTTCGTATCATAGTCAGAGGTTTGATGTAGGTGTTCACCCCATTTATGAACGTTACCTACCCACCTGGTAGCATCTTCTTTGCATTGTCTTACAGTAACCGTCATCCCAAATTCTATATTTAAATCAGTCATTACTTTTTCTTTTTATTATCTTCAAACCATCTGTCAAAATCTTCTCTCATCCCAATAATCGGGTCATTCAAATACTCTGGATTTGTAAATGAATTAATTAGGTTCCAACACAAATCCTTTACTTCTGTTTCGGTGTAACTATAAATCTCCAACCTTTTAAATTTTCGTGCCATAAATCCATCCTCTTTTTAAATTTTTTAAGTCAGTTTTTCAAATCAATGTATCTAAAAAAACGCAGCTTGTTGCACCTTATAAAAAGGTTCAACTTATTCCAATGTTGTGCTATAACTCAATCTGTTTTAAAATGCTTTCTTTAAGCTCCACAGCCTCTTTGATTCGCTGTTTGAGAAGTATTATATCAGCCCCATTCGGCTTTATTTCAATAGAGATCATACGTTTCCAGCCCGTAAATTCAGGGTGAAAGCTGACAAAATCACAAGCTGACTTCCCGGTAATGGCAAGGTTCATTTGTATCTGCCAGTAATATTCGGGGTGCTGGTTTAAAAGATCAGATGCCGATTTTATCATTAAATGTTTGGTGTGTATAACAGGGTTATAAGGACATTTAATTTCAATCATTTTAGAGGTGTCCTCAACAAACCCGTCAGGCGAGCATCCGGCCTGATCGCACCAGGGAGCGACAATAAAACCCTGTTGCTCAACTTCACAATGAAATGCAATCTCGTAATATTGCCTTGCCAACGGTTCAAACTCGGTACCGTGTTGCATTGCATAGCTTGTAATTTCAGGTATCGGGACGCCCAGGCTTTCGGTTACCTTTTCGATAACGTAAGTTTCTCCTGTTGCGCCAAGCCCCCTTTTGCCCATCAGTTTGAAAATGGCAGAGGCTGTGAAAAGCCCCCGCCTCTGTTCCAGCCATTCGTAAGTTCCTTGTTGTATCATTTCATTTCAAGCTCAGGTTCAACTTCTTTTACTTGCTTTGCTTCGAGTTCGGGCTGGTCGAAAATGAACTGATCTTCATTGTCAACGTATTCAGGTTCTTCTTCATGGATAACTGCCTGATCATATTTAACGGCGTTTTGCATTTCGATTGACAATATTCCCCATTTGGAAATCAGCATCTTTAAAACCGTCTTTTTTGCCATGCTATCGAAGTCATCTTTCCAGAGGCCGCAACCTTTTTTATAGGTTTGTGAAAACCTTTTCCCGTGTTTGTCCACCTGTTCGATCGGCCAGTAAATTGTTTTTTCAAAGCCGTTTATAAGTTTGAAATAAGCGGCAAAGCCAATTACTTTATCTGAGGCACGAGCTGTAAAGTCAAACTCATATTCACCCGTGAGCCTGTTTTCGGTGATCAGTTCACCGTCATAGATTTCAGTCACATTGATAGTCTTATATTGACCTGAGCGCATGGCGAGTTGTATCAGGCCTTTATACATGATCTGAAAGGTTGCTTTGTTTCCAAAAGGTACTATTGCCGCAAATCCCAGGTTCGGATCCAATGGCAGGTCCAAACTTGCGCTGACCACCGCTGCACTTACTATCGTAGTCGGGTCACACTTTGCAAGCGCCTGACTGTTGCTGACCATAACCGCAAGGTTCGCAGTGAACCCCGCCGCTTTGTCTTTTAAGATCGCTTCAAATTTGGCTTTTACTGATTCGTTAGCCAATAAACTTTTAACTGTCGCTGGTTTATTGTTCATCTTTTTTTAAATTAAATGTTTAAATGAATTAAGATGTTTTAAATATTTTTTCTTTGCTGATTGAAGGTTTAAAAAGGCTGATACAGTTTCGTAGTTTATCGGCTTTGTAACTGAATATACATCTCCGTTTTTTACAACAAAGCCACTATCAATTAATGTTTTTGGCTTTGTCTTATCAAGTTTATGGTTTTGCGCCAATGAGTTGATATTTCTAACCGGCGTACCATACTGATTGTGTTCCTCAATTTCCGCTAAAAAAAGCATGGTTTTAGCGACCTCCCTTACCTTTGATAGTTTGTTCATAATTTTTAATTTTAAATGTTCAACATATTTTCAAACATAGTTTCGTAAATGTGATCGTGATAAGCTGATACTTCTTTCTTAATTTCAGCATCATTGCACTCAAGGCACATTTCCTGAAATTCATCGTAGTCGTTTTCGGTGCAGGACTTCCCGCAGATTTTGCATATTAATTTTTCAGTTTCCATTTTAGGTAATTTTTAATGTTATTGTAAATGTCAATAAGTCTGTTGTCTAAAAAGCAGATAGTTAGCGGATTGTTTGTCTGTATCGCAGTCCTTAGCCTTTCAATATAAAAAGGTTCTTTAGGGTTCTTTTCAGCGATTATATCAAATTGCTGATCTGGTGAAAGCCTGTAAAAATTATCAATGTTCATGATTTTAAATTTTAGTGTTAAAGGGGGCGACCCCGTGTAAATAGAATGTGCTCAAATGATGAAAAGATTGAAAGCCGCCCCCGCTACATGCAAGTTGTTGAAAAAAGAACGCCCGGTTATGAGTCCGGTAACTTTATTGTACCTCTACAAATTTTTTATTATCTAATTTGTACCAGGTGTCCGCCTTTAGTTTTTTTCCGTCAATCTTTGCAGACTTGACACAAATTGTATTTCCTTCATCGTCAAATTCGGAAAGTACAATCCA
>JAQVEI010000433.1 GCA_028697695.1 Lentimicrobiaceae bacterium | reverse complement strand
TAGATTGTATAGAATAAACTGACTTAATACTTATCAAAAAGGGAGCATATTGGCTCTTTGTTTGCCATGCAATAAATTACTGTATAATTATTTTCCAAAAAAGTATTGACAAACCTTAGCAGGTTTAGTATAGAGCCAAACTTAATTATTTTATGCCATTTTCGACTTTACACAAACTTCGGGATATCCCCGAAAACCCTTATTTCAAGCCATTTTCGGGGCACAAAGCAAAAACTCCAACTTTGAAAAAATTGTATCAAAGTTGGAGTACTTATTTGTCTAATGACACTAATTTTAATACAAACGGCGTTAATCCCGACTTTCGCCGAAAGTATCGACTAACGCCGAAAGTATGTGCTGATTATGATTTTAATCTGCCTTTTAGCTCTTTTATTTTTGCTTCTATTGTTGAAATGGCTTTTTTAAATTCATCATCACTCTTACCTGTGGGATCATCCAGTCCCCAATCTTCCTTGTGTTTACATGAAAGATTGGGACATTCCACATTGCAGCCCATTGTAATAACAATATCTATCGGCGGGATGTCATCAAGCAACTTTGGATATTGGGTTTTCTCCATATCTATATCATAAAGCTCTTTCATTAGACGTACGGCATCCTGATTAATTTGGGGTTTTGTTTCCGTACCGGCAGAGTAACTTTCAAAAACATCTCCTGCAAAATGCTTACCAAGCGCCTCTGCTATTTGACTTCTACACGAATTATGAACACAAATAAATGCAACTTTAGGTTTAATGCTCATTTACCATACCTACTTTCTTACCGGAAACCAGTGTTTTGTGTTATTCGCTATCTTGACAAGTATAAGCATAACTGGCACTTCTGTAAGAACACCTACAATGGTTGCAAGTGCTGCCGGGCTTTCTGTACCAAACAATGAAATTGCAACGGCAACTGCCAACTCAAAAAAGTTAGAGGTACCAATCATACCGGCTGGCGCAGCTACATCATGCGGAAGCTTTAAAACTTTGCTCGCCAGATATGCAATAAAAAAGATAAGGAATGTCTGAATAATCAATGGTATGGCAATTAACACGATGTGCAATGGGTTATTCAGAATCACATCTCCCTGAAATGAAAAAATTATTATTAATGTTAACAATAAACCTATGGTTGTAACATTCCCAAATTTCGGGATAAATCTTTTTTCAAAGTAATCAAACCCACGCTTTTTTATAACATAATTACGGGTTAGTGCCCCGCCAACCAATGGAATAACAACAAACAATACTACCGATAGAATAAGAGTATCCCAAGGTATGGTTACACCACCTACGCCTAGTAGAAATGCGACTATAGGCGTGAACGCTATGAGAATTATAAGATCATTTGTTGCCACCTGAACAACGGTATATGCTGCGTTGCCTTTTGTCAAATAACTCCATACAAATACCATCGCTGTGCAAGGTGCTGCCCCAAGAAGTATTGCTCCTGCAAGATAGTCTTGCGCCAATTCTACTGGAATTAGAGATTTAAAAATCACAAAGAAAAACAGCCACGCAATACCAAACATAGTGAATGGCTTTATCAACCAGTTAGTTATCCATGTAACAAAAAGCCCCTTTGGATTTTTGCTTACATTTTTGATGCTTGCAAAGTCCACCTTCAACATCATGGGGTAAATCATCAGCCATATCAAAACGGCAATTGGAACGGAAACCTGCGCATATTCAAATTGTCCCAAAAAATCAGGAACAGCGGGCATGAATTTTCCAATAAGTACACCGATCACCATACATAGGGCAACCCAAAGTGTCAGATATTTTTCAAAAAAACCAATGCCCACATTTTTATCTTTATTCCTCATAATATATCACACTCCATTTCAACAACAACTCTCACCGCTTGAACAATCACAAGTCGGCTCGCTTCCGGTAAGCCACCCTTTAATCACAGCCGCGGCGCATCCCACCCCTGCTTCAACAGTGATGGCGCTGACAGGACAGTTTTTCGCGCAAGCGCCGCACTCTATGCAGCAGTCTTTATCTTCAATCTTAGCTTTCGTTTCATTTACACAGAATACTCCATGAGGGCAAACTTCCGCACATCGTCCACAGCCTATGCATTTTTCAGCAGCCAGACAAAGCGTTGCGACATTTTTCAAATATCTATGTTTCATGGTGTCCACTCCTTTAAATCCAAATACTATTTATCAGCAACAAGAAAATTCCTATTACAAGAGATACAACTATTAGCGGCACAGCAATTTTCATTTCTTTGATAACACCGGAAAAGGATGTATATGTTGACGAACCTGTAAAATTCATCGCCAAATATGCTGACAATGACGGCAATACCAGCAAATATCCTATGGTCTGAAACAAAAATCCGGAGGCAAACCAGCCACTATACCAGATAAATCCCAACGACCATAATATGCCGAGCAGCCAGCCCTTCCATGCGAAGGCCCTGCTGGGAATCACCGGAAGCAACAAAGGCGTTAAGACAGTTCCTGTTACCACAGCGCCCATATATGCAATGAAATCTGCAAGCCCAAAAGGTTTGGGAACGAACAAGTTCAAGAGAAACAATATGCCAAAAACCATCAATGAAGATTTTAAGGCTGTAACCAGCTCCACAGGAGTAAGAACTAATCGATCCCACATGGTAAATTTTACAGTTCTCATTTCCCTTGTAGCTTTAAGTCCTGAGTCAATAAAGGCTTTTATATCCTTCGCCCTTACAGGCCCGTAAACAACAGAAAATCCGGTTTGTTTTGTCACCTCGTGGGCACTTACACCGGGTGCACCCAACTGAGGCAGTATCAATTTCCTGTGCGATACGATTTCTGCCAACCCTGTTTTTGATATACGGCCAACCAGTTCATCTGTTCCAAAAGTGCCTTTACCAGCGGCACACCAGACATTGACGCCTTTCGTATCAAGTATTAAAATCCAGCAATTCAAATCTGACAGTTCTTTTCTCAAAACATCAAATGTCAACTTATAGTTCGCGCTGACCAGCACAGGAGAGGTGTGATCAGGGTTACCTATTGCGTAAAGCCCCGGACTAATCTTGTAATTCATCCTGCCAATACCCCAACGCACCTTCCTATTTAGCCCCCTAATCGTTTTGGACAATCACACACGATTATAGTAAAATATAATTATCAGGAGGTTGTCCAAATGAGAAGTAAAAATACAAGATATTCAGAAGAATTTAAAAACCAAATTATTA
>JAQVEI010000432.1 GCA_028697695.1 Lentimicrobiaceae bacterium | reverse complement strand
CCTTGTCAGAACCCAGCCAAACATAGCCATCGCGATCGGTGGCCATACTGAGTATAAAATTACCGGGTAACGCACCATTTCCGGTAGCTGAGGAAAGACGCCGTGTTTGATCGTCAGAAGGGTTAAAGGGCGTATTGTTATCGTTAAACACCACCAGGTTGTGGCTTCGGGTACGTAACCATTTTTGATTCTGCTTATCTATCATCAGTTCTGCCAAATCCAGACCGGAAGCCAAAGGTCCAAGGTTGAACGACGTCCATTCCCCGCTCTGGCTTCGCATTGACAAAGCTGCCGTAGCGCTTGAGTTGGCTACCCACAGATTTTTGGAGTCATCAAAAGCTAATCCGCCAATACCAATCCAATTGCCACCCAACACACTTTTTTCAAGGGTACTGTTCTCATCGGTATAATGTTCTTCAAGCTGCCCATTGAAATATTGCAACAAGCCATAACCCCAGGTGCCGATGTAAACTCTTTTGTTATTGGCGGGATCAATGGCCACGGCCAGTAAATCACGCATACTGTCGAGAAGGGTGTCCTGCTTGCTTGTCACAGTTTTCCATTTACCATCCATAAAGCCGGCAAACTGAGCTTTGCGGTATAAATTTCCAAATGAAGTGCTTCGCCCGCCGGGAACCACCCATAAGTCGTTGCCCCGGGAAGCCAACTGATAAACCTCGCTGAACGCAGGCCCATCGAGCATAAAAATTTCCACTCCGGCGTTTGGACTTTCCACCCTGGTTAAACCAGAAAGCTGATCGCCAATCCACAACACGTTGTCCTCATCCAACATGGCATCAGCAGGTGATACATTACCGGGATTATAGGTATATACCCGGTATTGCATGGTACCATCAGGGCGAAATACGTCAACAGCCAGGTTGTTGCTTACCACCAGACGCTCGTTAAATACATTCATTGAATAATGGTTGGAAGTGTTGTCCGGTTGAAAAGACGACCATACACCCCCTGATTTTACAAACATGGCATCGTTGGCATAACCCGGTCCTTTTCTGTTTACATAAACCCTTTGATTAAGTACTGCCACATGATTATAAGGTCCAGCAGGAAGCACGGGAGCAAATTCACGTTCCCACTCAGCATAATTTGCCAGATTGGCAGTAAAAATATTGGCTCTATAGATTCCTTCATCGGCCACCGCATAAATTGTGCTGTCAGCCCTGTTCCAATCAATGTCATTCACATTAATAGCACTGCCTTCAGGTCCAATTAAATAGGTTCCTTTAAATTCCCTGCGTTTAATATCCAGAACAACTATGCCAAAACCACACGCCAGGTAGGCATCATCGTCAATGAGTGTTATCCTGTTGATGGATTTATTGCCAAGAATGGTCTTTCGTTTTATATCCGATAAATTCAGTACTACATCATTTGTCACCAGATCGATATTGCCATTTGTGTAAGCCACCACCAATGTATGTAAGCCCGTATGATACTGAATGGAACTCACACCTACATCACTCAGGCCGTTTATTTTACCCAGCCTGTTCAGGCTATAATCTGCCTCGTCATAATAAAACAGGCTGTATGGAGTGGCTGCATAAATTCTTCCTTCACCCCGGGCAACGGCAATCACTTTTTGGTACGGCAAATGGTCGCGCCACTGACCTATGCCAATTTCCTGACCTACAGCCAAATTCAGCAACATAACACTGAAAATAAACAGGGAGGCAAGGCGTAAATAAATATATTTCATCCGCACAAATGGTCTTAAATTTCTTGATAATGTTGTGTGAAACAGGTTAAGTATGTTAAGCTTGAATTGTTTTAACTACAAATTTATTTAATTATTGTTCAGTTCAATGAAAAACAGCACACACGCAGCCGGTATTTTTCATCGTCACATCAGTCATTGGCAGCCATATGGGCTGATCATACGATTGAATCAATAGCCCATTTGAAAACCAATATTCAGGGTATTATTTTTACCCTGATATAAATCGGGTGTATAGCGGTTCAGGTAGTATTGTGCGGAAAATCCGTCTGCCCCGAAACCCTGGATATTGCTATAAGTATATGCTGCAAACACTGAAATATTGTTCCATAGCATATAACGCAGGTTAATGCAGGCTGATGTTTCGCGCCAGCTTACGCTTTCCATGAAGGGATGTTCATCCACGGGAACTGAAGCACTTAAATCGTAGGCATAATTATTGCCATGTTCTGCAAAAACAATAGAAACCGCAGTGCTTAAACCTGGCAACGGCCGCCAGGAAAGCGAAGCATAAAACTCATGGGAATTGTCGCGTAAATAATGCCCCAGATTGTAACGATTTGTTTCAAAAGTCAGGGTTTCCACCCGGTGCTGATAGGTAATCGGACTGCTTCGGGTGTATTCACTTCGTAGGGTAACATTACGCAAAGGCCAGGCTGACAGGGAGCCGCCAATCTTATAACTGGCAAAGTTATGGCGGTTGGCATCTCCCACCCGTGAAATACTAAACTCATCAATATAAACAGAAGTGAACAGGTGCAAATGTTTAATTTGCCGGCTGCTGATGTTGAAAAACATCTGCGAGTTTTGATTGTCTATACCATGGGTAAGGGTATGATCAATGGACTTAAAGAACATGAACGGGATGAGATAAGCCGGCTGTACAGCATCGTCACTGTAAATTACTGAATTCCCGAAAGAAACATAAAGCCTGCGCCAGGGTTTAATGGTGAAAATGTTGGCAGCAATGTATTTTGGGCGAAACACGGCGCGGTAACGGTCCGGTTCAGAATAGTAACTTCTGGCACTGTCGATTACTTCACTCACCAGCCAGCCATGATGGTAGGTAAATGAAAGCCATTCCGCAGGGTTTAACTGAAGTTTTATCATGGCATACGAGGGCGTTTTGCCAGAAAGTATATTGGAGCCATGATAATTATCACCCCATTGCAAGTGGTCTTTGCTGAAACTCAGACTTCCCCATTTCCATGCCCATGCAATCCCTCCGCGCATCTCGCTGTAATCGCCTCCGCTTCTTCCCTGAACTCCTATTTTATAGTTTCCGCCTTCGGCCAACGAGAAAAAACCGGGCTGTGACAATACCTGATTGGTTTGAAAATTATCGCGAAGACTGGCCCAGGCCGACCATTGCTTCCCGATATAGGCCTGCATAGATAAGCCTCCGTAGGTATGCCGGACTTCTCCTCTGCTGTTTGAAATGAAGTTTAAACCATACACCGGCT
>JAQVEI010000431.1 GCA_028697695.1 Lentimicrobiaceae bacterium | reverse complement strand
GTGATGGAAACATAGAATTCAAAGCCTTTTGATTCCAAATATTGAAGATAGGGTTTTACCTTTAGATATTGCTCCGGCGCCACTATACCTGTCATTTTTTCCTGTGCATGGGCAACGACCTGTGCTACATAAGAGGCAGACAAACCTGTAGCCGGGTTCATTTCACAGGCGCAGGTATATTCAATCATCATCGCTTTGCCCTCTTTTTCACCATTAACCTCTACATGAATCTGGAATTCAACTTTTTCGGCGTCTTTATAATCTTTAGGATCAATGGCAAACTGTTCGCCCATGAGTGCGAAAGCTATGTCCCTTCGGTTAAGTTCAATGCCACTTATATTGATTGTACTGTTGTCTTCTGCAAGTCCAATCGCCTCAAAGCCTTTTAAGTTTGATATGTCCACTACCGCGGGCCAAAGATTTCCCCGATTGGTAACGGTTTTAACATTGGGAATATGCATAGATAATGTTAATGGTTCGCCATGTCCTACATAATGCACCGGATACTTCTCCTTTGGTGCGATAAATTGTACAAGTTTAGTCCCGGTTGCCGATGGAACCCGTGTTATTTTTCCATTAAGAAATTGCGGATTAGTACCGGTTGACATTTCCAAGGCATGATAATAGGTTGCTCCTAAGCTACGGATATTATTGGACTCACTAAGGGCACTTACAATCCAGTTGGTATGGATTTCATTCGTTTTATCCAATTGTCTGGAGCCCAATAGTGCCAGTATGTTGGTAGTCCCAGGGCTGGCACCCTGACAAATGAGCGCAGTAATGCCAGCGCCCTTGCATCTTTCATCATATTCGAATAAAACTTCTACAGCAGCGGAATCATCGGCGACATCAACATAGTCGATTTTTTCATTGATACAGGCTTCAACCACGTATCGAACAGTCCTGTAAAAAGGACCGGTTGCATTAATAACAACATCATAATCTTTAATCACCCTGCGCAGGAGTTCTTCATCATAAATATCAACATAGATGGCTTTTGTATTTCCACCAATTTCGTCTGCCAATTCCTGTGCAAACTCTAAATTAATATCTGCCAGGCCCACTTCAGATGTATGCTTTGCCTGTGCTAAATCCTTCGAAATAACTGTTCCAATTGCTCCGACCCCAATCACTAAATACTTCATTTGATTTCCTTTTTTTTATAATTTTGTATTAACCAATTGCTACAAAGATACTTATAAGATTTACAACAAAAGCTTCAATGGCTGCATATAGCAGCAAAAATTCAATTATTTCATTTTAACAAAATCGCGTCTTTGTGGTACATTTAAAATATTCAGTCGCTGGCTTTTAATTTATGATTAAATTCGGCAACTTATAAATTTTCTAATTCAAACAGGTTAAAAATAACTTCTATGAGCAAACTAAATACTGCTACAATATCAAAAAATTACTTCCCATGGGCGATTATGATTTTAATGTCATCGGTCACCTTTGTTGGGATACTTTCTGAACTAATGCCTTCAGGGGTACTTCCTCAAATGATGCGGGATTTAAACCTGAACGAAATTCAGGGGGGGAATCTTGTAGGATATTATGCTTTGGCATCAGCTATTTTTTCGATTCCGCTTATTTCAGCAACGATGCACTATAACCGGAAGTTGTTGCTGCTTTTGCTGCTGGCAGGTTTTGCAATTTCCAATGTTATTGTTGCTTTTGTCAGTAGTTATGCAGTGGTGATATCCATGCGTGTTATTGGTGGTATTTGTGCCGGTATAATGTGGCCTATGATTGCCGCCTACGGTATGAGGTTGGTATCACCAGATCAATACGGAAAAGCTGTTGCAGTAATTATGGCCGGTACTACTCTGGGTATCAGCCTGGGTATGCCCTTAATGACATGGATTGGCGATAACTATGGCTGGAGAAATGAGTTTATAGTCATTGGAGTTGTAATTGTCGCAATTGGTGTTTTAAGTATGCTGATGTTACCTTCACTCAAGGGCGAGAAACTAACCCGGGAATCATCTCCTTTTGCTATGTTGAAAAACAAGGCTGTGCTCATGGTTTTACTTTTCACTCTCGTAGGAGTTTCTGCTCATTACGGAGTTTATGTATATATTGCAAGTTTAGTAGAATCTATGCAAATAGCAGGTGGTATTGAAATGGCTTTAGTTATGTTTGGAATAGGTTCTTTGCTTTCTGTTGGAATTGCAGTAAAATATACGGACACCCATCTGCAACTCTTAACCATTTTAATGTTTGCGCTGTTAATTTTAGCAATGGCTATTTTCCTTGTTTTTGGAGGTGCTATGGGAATAGCTCATTTTGGATTTTTCCTGTGGGGAATTTCATTCGGACCTTTGGTTGCCCTGTTTCAAACTGCTGTAGGGCGACAGGTTGATAAAGCAAAAGATATAGCAACTTCCATTCAATCCTGTACCTTTAACCTTTCTATAATGATTGCAGCTTCCATTTGCGGTATTTTACTCAGCAGATACATGGCAATGAGTCTGCCTGTTTTCTCTATCGCAATGGCTGTTCCCGGACTTATACTGGCGTTTATTGCTAAAAAAACACTGGGGAGAGTATAATGGGTTCGCAGTAAAAAAAAGGCTGCCGCCTGGCAGCCTTTTTTTGGGGGAATGCTTAAATCATCATCTGCTTCAGCATTATATGCTGTTTCGTTTTGTTCAGCTATAAGTAGCAGAATACTTATAGCTTTATCTCTTTTGTAACTGCCGGCGCAGCTTTTCTTCCACGTTTCTTAAAAGTTCCATCCAGTTGTCCCCCGAATCAGAAGCATACGGGTCATTACCTGGGATGCCCAATCTGATGCCTATATCTTTGGCATCAGTTGATTTTCCACTTTTTTCAGTAAAATAAACGTCAACAAAGTTAACCTGAGAAACATGCCTTTTTAATCTGTCAATTACATTTCTGATCTCCTGCTGCATGGCATCGCTAATATCGGTGTCAACTGCCTGAACATCTATCTTTATGCCTTCATAATTCTCTGTGTAATTCATTTTTGTGATTTTTAGAGTTTAGTGGCAAAGATAGTTCCTTTTTTTTGAAGGAAAAAGGATATAAACATCAATGCTGAAATAATGAGAACACAACATCGGGGTGCTTGTTAAAGAGTCAGGGTGCGGTTTTTGAGTCGCACCCTGACTTGATTAAAAGCTTAGAGATTTAAAGAAATTTCATATTCCGGTTCTCTGCGGCGAAACAGGAA
>JAQVEI010000430.1 GCA_028697695.1 Lentimicrobiaceae bacterium | reverse complement strand
ACGAACGGTTACAACAAGCCGGTTATGTATTCTTTACTGATTACTACCGCTCCTTAAAGGTTGTAAACTAAGGAACCGCCGTATACCGAACGGTACGTACGGTGGTGTGGGAGGACAGATAGGGAATTAATCCCTATCTTCCTACTCGATGGAAAGAGTTATAATTTATTTACCACGTTTTTTAATTTCGGTTTTCTCCTTTTTACGCTTATTGGTAAGTTGTATAAAGTCATAAGCCAGTGGTGAAGCGATAAACAGGGATGAATAGGTTCCTGCGGCAATACCTACCATCAGTGCAAATACAAAACCGCGGATAACTTCGCCGCCAAACACGAAGATGGCAAGCAACACTACCAGGGTAGTACCCGATGTGTTGAATGTACGACCCAGGGTACTGTTCATCGAGTTGTTCATGTTTTCCTCTATTGGCCTTTTGGGATATAAACCAACATATTCTCTGATTCGGTCGAAGATAACCACAGTATCATTGATGGAATATCCTATAATGGTCAGCAACGCAGCTATAAATGCCTGATCAACCTCAAGGTTAAAGGGCAGAATGCCTGAGAATATCGAGTAAAGTGAAAGTGCAATCAAGGTATCATGGGTCAGGGACAATAGACCGCCCATACCAAACTGCCAGCGTTTAAACCTGATGGCAATGTAGATAAAGATGATGATAAGTGCAAAGAATACAGCCATAAAGGCACCTTTCTTAATATCATCAGCTATGGTAGGCCCTACTTTTTGTGAGCTCAAACGGCCCAGAATTTTCGCATCATCGTCAGCGGTGAAGTCTTTCAACGTCATTGGCGTGCTGTAAAAATCCTTTAGCCCGTTAAACATAGTAGCTTCAACAATTGAATCCGATTGAGGTGTGTCCTGATCAATGAGATATTTGGTAGTAATTTTTACCTGATTGGATGAACCAAAGGTTTTTACCTCGGGTGCAGCTTCAAAAGGCTCCTGTAGAGCTTCACGAATATCATTGGTGGAAACCGGTTTGTCGAATCTTACAACATAGGTGCGGCCTCCTGTAAAATCAACGCCATAGTTTAAACCTTTGGTTGCCAATGATATTACACCAATAACTATCAGTATTCCCGATGCGATGTAAAACTTCTTTCGCATGGCAATAAAGTTAAAGTTAATATTGCTAAAGGCATCGCGGGTGTATTGATTGTCAAACGTTACGTTCTTGTTTTTAGAAAGTAAGTTTTCGAAAATAATGCGTGAAATAAAGATAGCAGTAAACAGTGAGGTGATGATACCTATGATAAGTGTGGTAGCAAAACCCTGCACGGGACCTGATCCAAAAATGTAGAGCACAATACCGGTTAGCAGGGTAGTAACATTACCGTCGATGATGGCTGAATAAGCATTTTTATATCCATCGGTAAGTGCCAGCCTGATGCCTTTTCCTGCTCTGATTTCTTCACGTATACGTTCGTAAATAATTACGTTGGCATCTACCGCCATACCCAGGGTTAGCACAATACCGGCAATACCGGGCAGTGTGAGCACAGCGCCTAATGAAGTAAGCACACCAAAAATGAAGAAAATATTGGTAACCAGCGCAAGGTCGGCCACCCAACCTGCCCGGTTATAATACAACACCATATAAATGAGTACCAGCACGAAAGCAATAATAAAGGATGCCAGTCCGGAATTGATGGATTCCCTTCCAAGCGAAGGTCCGACAATTTCTTCCTGCACGATATGTGCCGGGGCCGGAAGTTTACCTGCTTTCAGAATGTTTGCAAGGTCAAGCGCTTCTTCCACGCTGAAGTTTCCGGTAATTGACGAACGTCCGTTAGGAATTTCGGTATTGACCCGGGGGGCAGAATACACATAATTGTCGAGTACAATGGCAATTTGTTTACCTATATTTTCACTCGTAAGGCGTTTCCATGTTTTGGCACCTTCAGAATTCATCATCATGGTAATTTCCACGCGGCCATTCTGGTCATAATCCTGGCGTGCATCACTTACCGCATCACCGCCCAGGGGAGCCTCACCATCGCGGCTGGTAACTTTAAGGGCAATAAGATCCAAAATGTTGGGGCGATCCTTCTCAGGCTTAACAGTCCACATCAGTTTTAAATCACGCGGGAAAATATTTTTCACCTGCTTAAGCATCCTGTTCACTCTGGCGGTATCCTTAATGGCTGCAAAACCAACTGTGGCGCCTTCGCCCGGGTAATATTGCCCCTGAGCGTTGGGGAATATGGCAGGGTTTAAATAAGCAAACAAAGGATTTTCTTTGGCATACTTTTCGAAGGAAGCACTGCTTTCATCCATGGCGGTGCTGTCAGAAATTTTATCCAATAACGATGAAGCGGAGGTATCGGCCTGAGCCAGTGCATTGGTATCAATGGTTGGTTGGTTTACCTCTACCGGAACCTCACCGGCTTGTGCCATTGCAGTAGTATCGGTCTGTTTGGCCTGACTTTCCTCGGCTGCCAGACGTTTATTGGCATCTTCGAAGTAGCGCACCAGTTCAGGGAATTGATAGGTTTCCCAGAATTCGAGTTGGGCGGTTCCCTGTAAAAGTTTCCTTACGCGTTCCGGCTCTTTTATACCCGGAAGCTCAACCAATATACGTCCGGCAGTCTGTAATTGCTGAATATTGGGTTGAGCAACGCCAAAGCGGTCGATACGGGTGCGCAGAATGTTAAAAGTGCGGTCAATGGCGCCTTTGGTCTCCTCACGGATGACCTTAAGAACCTGGTCGTTGGTTGAATTGAAATTTATGCGGTCTTTCAGTTCTACACTGTTGAAAATAGCAGCCAGACTGGCATTCGGATCAACCTCTTTAAACGACTGACCAAAGAGGGTAACAAAATCTTCCTGACTGTTTTTTTGCTTTTCAATCGCCAGGTCGATGGCCTGAGTGAAAACAGGGTTATCCTTGTCGCCGGCCAGCGCCCTAACGATGTCAACCACCGAAACTTCAAGGGTAACATTCATACCACCTTTAAGGTCAAGTCCTAAGTTAAGCTCGCGTTCTTTAACCTCCTGATAGGTATATTTTCGCACCAATATGTTGTAAACCGTTTCGTTCGACATGGAGTCGAGATAGTAACGCTCACGTGCCTTTGATATGGAATCAAGCAGCGTTTGTTCCAAAACTGCGTTACCTTCAGCCATTTCCCTGGCCTGGTTGATTGCAACCTCGTTGTGTGCATATTTTTTAGCTTT
>JAQVEI010000429.1 GCA_028697695.1 Lentimicrobiaceae bacterium | reverse complement strand
GGTATCGATATTGAAATATCATTATTTGCAAAGGAAAATAATGAAAATTTAATAGAATTAACAGACAAAGCGTATGAATTGGATGTTATATATAAATATGACAGTTTAAGATATATGAAATTGTTCCCATCAAATCTATTCTATGAAAGATCATTAAAGAATATTGGAGAAATGAATTTCGAAAAATACAGGAAGATGAAAACAAACGAACGTCGAAAAGAACTCCGACAATTAAAAAAGGCAAATACAGAAAATATAGGATCATACTATATGTGGTATGATTTAAGACAAAAACTAAAAATATGAAATGGATTATTAGTGGAATGTAATCTTCAATTCTTAAAAATGTACATTTAAATAATCCTTGCTATATCAAAGTACTCCAGCCACGACTTCAATTTCGCAGAAAGAATATTATTAACATAAGCATTGGGGGACAAATCTTTCATCTTTAACTTCTTAATCTCATTCCCAGATAAGAGTTTATCCTCATACTTCCAGTAACAGTTATTTTGAGTATCGAAGAGGACCCATTTGCGGAGAGAGGGGAGATATGCTTCGAGAACCCAGTGGGTTTTGCCGTAGCCGTAGTGGAAATTCTTTTTGAGGAGTGTAACGACACGGGATTTGTAACCTTTTGCCTGAAGAACACCGGCACCGAGAACTGCAAATTCGCGGCAGGTGAATCCCATTTCTGTTTTTTCCTTCAGAATGGTCAGAGGGGAGCACTTTGAGGGTTTGTTGGTTGGGTCATGTTTGAGATTGTCATGCACCCATTTGATATAGAACAGGATAGACTCAAAATCATCCTTTATTCCGGAATCCGGAACTATAGAATTCAGCTTTTTCAGCTCCTGAGGAGTTGGAGAAATTATATCCTTTGATAAAGAATTAAGGATTTCCTTCTTCTTGTCCTTATTTATGTTGCCTTTCACTTTCTTATAGGTCTCATAGAAGCCAATTTTACGCAAAGAGATCTTCTCTTCTTTAAGATATGCCTTTATCTCATCCAGCTTCTCTATGTCGTCATATCCGTTCTTTCCTGCCTGTTTGCACAGGGAAGTCCCTTCTTCAAATTCCCCGCATATAAAAGCCATGTATGCTGCAGCTCCATCACACCATGCTGTTCTCTCCCTGTTATGCATACTCTTATAGACCTTCCCGGCCTCAATGAATTTCTCTTTTGCTCTCTTGTATTCCCCGGACGAAGCAAACACTCTCCCTTCCTTAATAATCTCCTTCGCCATCTCTTCTTTATTTGTCTTTGTCTTCATCCTTCCTCTCCTTTTAATAAATCAATTATAACACACTTACAAATCAATTAGAATGCCTAAATAGAATATAGGGACGGGGGCCAAAAAACAAATTCAGGTAATTATCCAGCATAAGATGGCTTAAGGTTATATTTCCGAGAAAGTATTTGTACAAATTCCACTGAAAAGACAAATTTATTTATTGAGGTATTGACAAAGAAGCAAAACGGGTTTATTATTTCAGAAAGTAGAAATAAAATAGGACTAAATGAAATGAAATATGACTACCTTTTAAAGTTTCTTGCAGAGAATAATATGCAGATATTTACTTTCAATGACCTGAAAAAGGTTATTCATGAGACAGATGGGCAGAGTTTGAAGCGATCTGTGTATAACTGGATGCAGGCAGGAATAATTATCAGACTTAAGAGGGGATTATATCAAATTGCTTATCCCAAGAAGGCGGATATTCCTGATTTATATATTGCGAACAGGATGTATGAACCTTCCTATATTTCCTTGGAGACAGTACTGTCATTGCACAGCATTATTCCCGATGTCTCTGTTTCGGTGACATCTGTAAGCTCAAAAGCTACAAGAATATTTTCAAACGCAAGCGGGCAGTTCATCTATAGAACAATAAAGGCAGAATTTTTTAAAGGTTATTATATTATGAATGAAAACGGATATGAAATAAAAATTGCAGAGCCTGAAAAGGCAGTTGTTGATTATTTATATCTTAATAGAGTTAATGTAATTGATAGAATGGATAAAAATGCTCTTTCATCTTTATCCACATCCAGACTTCAAAAATACTCAAAATTGATGCGAGTTGATATCGGAGGTTTATGTGCTTGAATTGGGAATGCTGAAAAGATATGCTGAAAACCGGGGTATGCCTGTTAACAAAATGAGGGGTGTTGTGAGAGAATATATACAGGTAATAATCCTTAAAGCTTTGGCAAACTCAGAGTTCGGGAAAGGCATGGTTTTCACAGGCGGAACATCATTGAGGCTTATTGAAGGAAGCCGCAGGTTCTCAGAAGATCTTGATTTCTATTCAAAGAATACAGAAAGAGATACCTATGAACATCTTTTGCAATCAATCATAAGCAATTTGTCTCTGCAAAATATTTCGGCTGATTATGAACTGGAAGTCAGAGAGAATATCTTCTGCGGAAATCTTATCTTTGACAAAATCGAAAGTCAATATAGAACAAGTATGCGGAAAAGCAAGGGTCTCATCATTAAAATTGAAAGTGCAAAGCCCGAATGGACGATAGAAAAAGAACAGAAGACAATAAATGGATACGGAGAAGTTTTCGTCATTGATGCAATGAAAAAATCAATTTTGCTGGCAGATAAAATTGACGCAATACATAAGAAGCCCAGAGGAAGGCATATTTTTGACATAGTGTTTCTTCTGTCATTGCGTGTTGTTCCTGATGTTAATATCCTAAAATTATATGGATATTCAAAAGATTGGAAAACAGTCCTGATTAACAAGATGGAGCAGTTTACAGATAAAGAGCTAAAAGAGTTCGGAGACAGATTTGCTCCTTTTCTATTCGATGAACAAGATAAGAACATTATTGTAAATTCAAAAGCAATTGTCAGAGGGTTGATCGATAAATAGGGAAACGTACAAAACAAAACAGTTCCAAGTTCCATGTTTAAAGTTTCATGTATTATTAAAAGCGATAGGGAAATCGCGAATAATAAAGTGTGGGACCAGTGGGTCTAGTGTGACCAGTGGGACCAGATAAAAGACAAAAGATGAATCCGTCTCGAGAAGAGTTGACAGTGGGTGAAATGTTTATGAAGGATATAGTATGAGAATAGACATGTAGGCAGTATTTTGCACTATTGACAAATGTTCATAAATGTGATATGTTCAAAATTATTGAACAAGGAAAAATAATGAACAAGAAAAATGAGTTAGAAGTCT
>JAQVEI010000428.1 GCA_028697695.1 Lentimicrobiaceae bacterium | reverse complement strand
GCCCATAGCGTTACGGCTATCCATCTTTTCGTCGTAATTGTATCCATCATACAGAGTAAGCTCCAATACTTCTCCATCGGCACTTTGTTTCATTGTTCCCCAATCGGCATGGGTTACATTGCTATTTCCCATACGGCTTGAGTGATCGTAAATCATCACATCCCGAATGGTTTCACCATCATCTTCCTTTTTACCAACGCGCATAACATACCCCTCGATCCCATCATAAAAAATGCCCTCACGAATGTTGATGGCAAGCTTTTGTTGCCTCACATCGTACAATATCGATTTGAATTTAAGATTGGCCAGCGGCAGTACATTGTTAGAAAAGAAAAAAGCAAATATGCTGATAAATACAGACAATATAATCAAAGGTTTCATCGCTGTGCGCAATGAAATGCCGGCCGATTTAATGGCCACCA
Organism: Lentimicrobiaceae bacterium; assembly: GCA_028697695.1. Classification (GTDB taxonomy): domain Bacteria; phylum Bacteroidota; class Bacteroidia; order Bacteroidales; family Lentimicrobiaceae; genus Lentimicrobium. The sequence continues at coordinate 2,783 of JAQVEI010000428.1, read as the reverse complement.
GTTCATAACGTTCGCCCAGGTTACCGAAAGTCATTAAAGATGATAGCAATATAGCAAGAGGCAGGGCCAGAGGCACAAAAGTGGCCGAAGCATAAAACAAAAGTTCAGCAACCATTTGCCATTGCAGACCCTTACCCACAAGATCATCAATGTATTTCCATAGAAATTGCATCACCAGTATAAATAAGGCGATGAAGAAGGTGAGTATCAGCGGCCCCAGATAAGAGCGCAAAATAAGGTGATATAGCTTTTTCAAACGGGCGCAATCAATTTGTGCAAAATTAACAATAAAGGTGAAAATATAAGAGAATATACCTGCATCTCCATTAACATTGTTTTGGATGATATATTATGAATGGCTTTCAAATAATGCATCGTATGTATAAACTTTACGAAAAACCCACAGGCAATTTCTCACTTTAATTGAAATCAAAACACCTGATTTTTGTCGTATTTTTGAATCCAACCAAATAAACCAACACAACTCAATCGCATAAAAACAAAATCGTGACAGATGTGAACTTAGGATTAGAAGGCTCATTTATAATCATAGAATAGTGTGACTGTCGGGCAATTAAAGATTAACAAACAGTCAGCCTGCTGTGTTTCTCTGTAAATAAGATGGATTTACTTTTCCGGAAACCGGAATTAAATTGCCCGTAATGGATAAATTTCGCCGGTTCAGTTTAACTTTGCAACGCTTGAAAGAAGAAATTTCCCTATGATAATAAAAGAAGTAAGCTCAAAAGCTGATGCAAAATCTTTCCGGGAGGTAGCCAAGTCACTTTATCGCAAGGATAAAAACTGGATCTGTCCGCCCGATTTCATGATAGAAGCTGTGTTTGATCCTAAAATCAATGTATTTTTCAAACATGGGGAAGCCACCCGTTGGGTATTGTATAACGAAAAAAAAGAAGCGATAGGCAGGGTAGCAGCCTTCATTAATAAAAAGAAAGCCTTTAATTATGAACAACCTACGGGCGGTATGGGTTTTTTTGAATGTATTGAAGATAAGCAGGCTGCCTTCATTTTGTTTGACACCTGTCGCGATTGGCTGAAAGGCAGGGGTATGGAAGCCATGGACGGGCCCATAAACTTTGGTGAGAACGATAATTTTTGGGGTTTATTGGTTGAAGGTTTTACGCCGCCCAGCTTTGGGATGAACTATAACTTTCCCTACTACCGCGAATTTTTCGAATCGTATGGTTTTCGCAATTACTTTGAACAGGTCACCAATCACCTGAATCTCAAAAAACAATTTCCTGAACGCTTCTGGAAGATTGCCGAATGGGTAAGGAAGCGCCCCGGGTACCGCTTTGAACATTTCAGGTGGAAGGATAGGGAAAAATTTATAGCTGATTTAAAAACCATATACGATGACGCCTGGCAGTTTCACGAGAACTTTACACCCATAGAAACGGAAGACCTGCGTAAATCCTTGCGCGAGTTGAAACCCATAATGGTTGAAGAATTTATCTGGTTCGCTTATCACGAAGATACACCCATTGCTTTTTTGGTAATGACGCCGGATGCCAATGAGGTTTTTAAACATTTCAACGGCAGATTCAACCTTTTGGACAAAATTCGCTTCTGGTTTATGGTAAAGCGGGGTATTTTCACCCGCTCCCGCATAACTGTTATGGGCGTAAGACCTAAATTCCAAAAATCAGGCATAGAGTCGGCTATCTTCTGGCATATGGATAAAGTTATGCAAAAACGGCCCGAATATACTGAGATTGAACTGTCGTGGGTAGGAGACTTTAATCCGAAGATGAGACAACTGCATGAATCTGTTGGCTCTGATTTTGCCAAAAAGCACATAACTTACCGTTTTTTATTCAATAACCCGGGAAAAGAGCAACGTGCTGTAGCCATTCCTAAAGACACCCGAGATAAGATTAAAAATGGTGTTATCAATTGAATGACAATGCCTTTATGGGAATTTCAATCAGACTATTTGAATTAAAAGCAAACAAAAAGTAATGAAAGTTTGTTTTTTAATTAGTAAATAGGCTAAATTTGCAATTAATAGAACATAAATGTTTCACCAAAAAAAAATCACTTATGAAAAAAATGTTACTTTTTGCTTCCGCTCTGCTCATTGGCTTTTCGGCCAGTGCGCAACAGCGTAACCTTACGGCTGCGAAGCAGGCTATCCCAGCCACGCCCTATCAGCTTTATTTCCAGGACATAAGCAATGAAGCTGCTTTACCGGAAATAAACAATAGCGGTGTACCGTACAACAGAAGTGGCGAATTGTTAAAAGTTGAAGTTTCATCATCTTCTAACTTTTATGGCATCTTCAGTATGGATCAAAGGGTAGTATCCGCTCAGCCGGAAACCAATACCATTATTTTTGGCAATCGCGCAGGTGGTCCTTTTGGAGCTACCGGCAATGATTTGCGTGTTGCTTATTCCACCGACCTGGGTTTGAGTTGGACCAACTTTGTTATCAACCCCCAACCCACCCTTAACTTCAGATATCCAAGTGTAGCAAGCTACAACCCCGATGGAAATACCAATCCCGACAACATGGTGATTATCTATTCAGGACCATATACTGATGCCGGCGGTTGGAAAGGCCAGTTCTTTGGAAGCTGCAATATGGATGGAAGCAATGTAAAAACTATTTTCGATGAAAACGACCCTAATGTATACCTGAATCACCGCAATATAGGGCTTACCGCTACGCCTTCAGGTCACGTTCACGTGGCTTCGAGCAGGTTAAACGGTACTTCGGCTTCTTATACAAATGCAGGTTGGGAAGTACTCAATGGAGTTTA
>JAQVEI010000427.1 GCA_028697695.1 Lentimicrobiaceae bacterium | reverse complement strand
TTGGCTCACCTGTAATGACAATCCGGGCGAAAGCAACTCTTCATCGGTGAGTGAACTGCTTGCAATGTAGCTCCTAAACATCAGCAGTTCCATTTGTTGAAAGTCTTTCGGGAAGTCACGTGGCGGCCGTTTTAGCGCATCATCTGCCGAAAGTTTGCCAAATACCCTGATGAATTCCGGTGCATGAACAATGTCCAGCATCTCACCGGCATTAAAATATATCTCCTGCCGAATCTTTTTAAGCATATCTGATGGGGGTTGGTACATACCACCTCCGGCAAAAGAAGCCCCCGGTTCAATATGAATATAATAGCCCGGGAGCAGGCTTTTTCTGCCACCGGGAGCAATATAGGCGCCGAAATTCCCCTTGTAGGGCAGCTTATTGGGCGAGAACCGAATGTCGCGGTAGATTCTGAAAACACAGTCTTGCGGTGTAAGCAGCCCAGTATTGTTGTCGAACCGGTTGATTTGTGCAATGATTTCGCTGAGAAAAATTTCAAAGTCTTTTCTGGCCTGCTCGTAGTGTGAGCGATTTGCCTGAAACCAGTCCCGGTTATTGTTTTCTTTGAGTTTACTGAGAAAGTCTAAGATTAAATTCATTTAAATGTGCTCATGTGAAATAAAAATCGTGAAGCCTGACTGCTTATGTTTGTTAAAGTTCTATATTTAACGTTTAAAACATTAAGCTGTTTTTTACAACGTTATTATCCTATAAAAGTTGCGAATGAGAAAACATTTACTGATTGGATTGCTGTTGTTTTATATTCCCTCCCTGCTGATGGCCGGGGGTGACAACCGACCGGCCGGTGCGCGCTCTGCCGCGCTGGGACATGCTTCGGTGGCGCTGGGTGACTTATGGTCAGCCTTTAACAATCAGGCCGGGCTGGCGCGCATTGAGAACATTTCTGCAGGTGCATACTACGAAAACCGCTACATGCTCAAAGAGCTTGGCTATAAGGCTGCTGCCTTTGCATATCCCGGAAAGATGGGTGTAGTGGCATTAAGTTTTAATCATTTTGGCTATTCTGCTTACAACGAAAGTAAAATTGGCCTGGCCTACGCCAGGGCTTTCGGCCAATTTTTGTCTTTTGGCCTTCAGTTGGATTACCAAATGGCAAGGCTGGCCGAGAGTTATGGCAACCGTAATTTTATAACCTTTGAAGCAGGTATGCAGGCCAATATTACCAGTAATCTTATACTGGGTATGCATGTTTATAACCCGGTAAATGCAAAGCTTTCCGAATATAATGATGAACGGGCGCCGGTTATCTTTCGCCTGGGAGCAGCCTATCAGATTACCAACGACATAATGCTTACATCCGAAGTTGAAAAGGATGTTAATTTAAAAGCCAATGTGCGGGCAGGTATTGAATACAGACTTATTCCACTGATACATTTACGGGCTGGTATTTCTACTTTCCCGGGTACCAATTCATTTGGTGTTGGCATTTTTACCGGTGATTTTATCATAGATATCAGTGCTTCATATCACCACGTGCTGGGTTTTTCACCTCAGGCTTCACTGCAATATAAATTCTGAATACCATGAAAAAAAAGCAGGTCTGGTTTATGCTGGTATTGTTTTATGCAGCACTTCCTTTAGCAAAGGCGCAGGTTGATCCCGAAGTAAATCAGGCAGGCAGGATTCCGCAACTCGAGGATAAAATAGAACAGTTTTCCACCCAGAGTGATACCGAATTTGATTATTCTGAACTGGTGGATGAGCTGCTTCAGTATGTTCAGCATCCGATAAACCTGAACAAGGCTTCCGAGCGTGAACTCCGGCAGTTGCAACTGAACGATCTTCAAATGTATAATCTTCAGGAGTATATTAAGAGCTATGGTGAGCTTACCAGTATTTATGAACTTAATCTTGTGGAAGGATTGGACAGTACGCTTATAAGTGCGCTTTCACCCTTCATAACCTTTACTCTGGAGCCGCCGGGTGCAAAAATCAATTCAAGGAATTTGCTCAATCGGGGGCGGCATCAGATACTCACCCGTTATCAGCGTGTTCTTGAGCCGCAATTGGGCTATTCTCCCGCTTCTGATTCACTGCTAAGGGTTAAGCCCAATTCCCGGTATCTGGGCAGCCCGGATAAACTATACGTGCGCTATGGTTATAACTTCTACAACCGCATACGCTTTGGCATTACCATGGAAAAGGATGCCGGAGAAACCCTCTGGCCCGACAATGATACCCTGAAAAAGGGGTTTGATTTTTACAGCGCTCACTTTTATTATAGGGGAAATAAGTTCGTGAAACATTTTGCGCTGGGCGATTATCATCTGGCTTTTGGGCAAGGACTTACTATGTACAGCAGCCTGGCTTTCGGCAAATCGGCCGAGGCCATTACCAACCGGCGTATAGTCCAGGTGGTGAAGCCAAATACCGGTGCCAACGAAAATCTTTTTATGCGTGGGGTTGCAACCACCCTGTCTCCTTTAAAACAAACCGATATCACCCTGTTTTATTCTGATAAAAAAGTGGATGCCAGCGTAAAAGGCACGGATAGCCTGAGCGCCGGTGAATATTACATAAGTTCGTTGCAGGAATCAGGTTACCATCGCACGCCTGCTGAACTGGCCTCCAAAAACAGTATCCGGCAAACGGTGTATGGAGCACATGTTCAATCGAGGGTGAAGATGTTCAGAATTGGCGCTACAGCTATGCATACCGCGTTTGATACCCGCATTCAGCCGGCCGGACCTCTATACCAATCATTGAACTTTCAGGGAAAAGCGCTGGATAATTACGGCCTGGATGTGGTGGCCATACTGCGCAAACTTACATTTTTCAGTGAAGCATCGTATAGCAGCAACGGGGGCAAGGCATTGTTGGCCGGAGCCACCGCCACACCCGACCCACATTTGGCCATATCTGTGATGTATAGAAACTACGGCAGGGAGTATCAGAGTTTTTTTAGCAATGCCTTTGCCGAGGGCAGCTACAATGCCAATGAAAGCGGGCTGTATATGGGTATGTTTGCACAGTTGCACCGGCGACTAAGTTTATCGGCTTATGCTGATTATTTCAGGTTTAACTGGTTGCGCTTCCGCGTGGATGCTCCATCTGCCGGGGTAGAATACCTGTTACAACTGAATTATAATCCATCACGTTATACGCTGATTCAACTAAGGTACCGATACAAGCAAAAGCAGTTGAATCCATCAGATAATATGGAT
>JAQVEI010000426.1 GCA_028697695.1 Lentimicrobiaceae bacterium | reverse complement strand
AGGCTTTTTCGAACATAATCAGCGGGATATTTATTGTTATTTTCAAGCCATTCCGGGTAGGTGATAGCATAAAAGTCGGTGAGATGCATCAGGGGCAGGTGGAGGACATCACCCTAAGACACACTATTATAAACAATTACGAAAACCGGCGAATAATTATTCCAAACACGGTGATAAGTGCTCAAACCATTATTAATTCAACCATTGCAGAAGAGATGGTGTGTGTATTTATTGAGCTGAGTGTGAGCTATGAGAGTGATTTGGATAAAGCAATTGCTCTTCTTCGTGAAACGGCTTCAAATCATCCCAATTGTATTGATCATCGCACACCCCAGGAAATTGCTCAGGGCGACCCTAAAGTAGTGGTAAGGGTGATGGGACTGGGAGAGTCATCGGTGCAACTGCGGGCTTCAGCCTGGGCTGCTACCTCCGGCGACGGGTTTGTTTTAAAATGTGATGTTTTTGAAACATTAAAAAAGCGATATCAGGAGGCCGGTATAGAAGCTCCTTATCCTCGTAGGACCTTGTTTTTTAAAGATGCCTGACACGAGGATGAAAGTCATAAACATGCCATTTGTATTTTCCGGCATTTATTTGTAATCATTCAATACCTTCCTCAGTACCACTGCATTGTTCATCTCTTCATCTCTGGCAGCATAAAGTAAGGTTATCTGTTTTGACTTTGCCAGCGAATAAAGCCGTTTCAATTCATCCTGCTGCTCCTCCAACTCCTGGCGATAACGCCTGCTGAATTCTTCAAAGCGTTCAGGCGTATGGTCAAACCACTTTCGGAGTTCAGTAGAAGGAGAGAGTTCTTTGTTCCACTCATCCAGGGCTGCATCCTCTTTTGAAATACCACGCGGCCAAAGGCGATCAATCAACACTCTGTACTCATCGTCTTTGAGCGCCTCATCATAAATTCTTTTGATTTTAATTGCTTTCATGTGCTTTGTTTTTAGAACATATCAATTACGCAGCAATTTTTCCCGCCGTCGGCCACCCACCCACAAACCTATGGAAAGCAAAAGAATAAAGGTTATTACGGCGGGCAAAGCCAGGAAAATTAAACCGAGACCGGGTTTATTTTTTCCGCTTACCGGGTCATAATTAAAACAGGAGAACAATGTGCTTTGATTTGGCAATCGGTAGGTAGGTACAAATACATTATTTATGCTTTCAATGAGCAGTTTCAGATCGCCACGCTCGCGCAGACCTATAAGTTTTTTGGTGATATAGCCTTCTTTGTTGATTCCTGCTAAAAGTGCATCATGATCATATTGTTGACGTAAACTATCCCACACGGGTGCGAATCCTACCGAATGTATAAGCGGGGCGATACTGTCGGTGGTAGCAAATTTCCATTGCGGGTTTTCATGCAGTTCCAGATTCTGAGCCAGCCGTTTCATGTCTTCGGGCGTATCGCGGGGGTCGAAGCTCAAAACCAGCACCTGAAAAGGAGTTTTGTCATTCTGGCCAAACTGCAGGGTTTCTTTCAGCTTTATCAGAAACGGGTTGCAAACACCTGAGCAACGGGTAAATACAAGGGCAAGTATTACGGGCTGCCGGTCGTACAGCTCATTGAATAGGGCAGCCCCCTGCCCGGACACATACAAAGGTGCATCATAAACTTTTTCATAAATGTTTGTTTCCTCCTTCAAAGCTGTTGACGGGCTTTGAGCCGATGTAGAATAAATACAGCTTGAAATCAGGAGGAAGAGAACAATATTTTTAAACATCTTTTCGAAATATTATAAAACAGTATCAGGATTGGAATCAGGTATAATGTCGCGAACGCTGCGCCAAATACAGCCAAAGGTTTGGCGGTAGTGAATTCAGCGGGATAATTGCTGAAACGGCGGGGAATGGAATCGGCGCCTCCAATATAAAAGGCCATTAAAAATCCTGCACCGCCAATGATGAGTAAAGCAAGTATCCATTTAGAGAACTTTTCACCAATGGGTTTATCGGCAAATTGAATGGAAAACCAGTAGAAAAAGCCCAGGCTAAAGAGCACATTTCCCAAAACGTTGTAGGTATGAAAGTGAGCAGGCACCCAAAGCGTGTTGTGCAAAACGATATTGTTGCTGATGGTGGCATCAATAACTGCTCCAAAGCCACCTATCACCCAGCCTGCAACCCCAATAAAGAACAGTAAATTGGTGAGCGTCCATTTTATCTTTACCCTGTAAACGGCTATCCAGACGCTAAATACAGTAACGGCGGCTGCGGGCAGGCTGGCAAGGTAAGAGGCAATTTGACCTGCAATCTGAAATCCTTCCGGTTGAACAAAATCCATATACAAGTGATGAAAGAATGCAGTAAGAATGAATATCAGCGTAAAATTCCAGGCAAGTGCGACATACCAGGTAGTTTTCCATTTGGGTTTTCCTCCCACCTCTGAAAATAGCTCATAAATTACGGCCAGCCCCAGATAGAGCATCTCGTTGGCAATGGTGTGACCGAAAAAATAGGTGAGGTTTTTCATCAACAGTGCATCATTAACAAAACTGCCATTCGAAAAATATTCGGCAAAATACAGTGCCATCAAAATAACAGCTACCAGCAGGCAGGTAATTACCCCCACCAGGGTAATCATCGAAATTAAAATGAAAGGCGGTGTTTTAACTGCCGGGTCTTTTCTAAAGTGTTGCCATGCAAATGCCTGAGCGATTGAATATTTTTTCAATATCTGCGTCATCATACTTATGCCCCAAATAAGCCAGCCACTGGCCAGAATTGACATGGCCACCAAAAATGCAGGCGTTGCCCATTTTGCCCACATCACCCTTAAAGGCAGGGGATAAAGAAATGTCCAGGCTGTATGGAACTGACCTATCAGGGTAACAGCCCACAAGAGAATTACACCAATAACGGTAAGAATAAGAGCAATCAAATTGGCGGTGTAGCTGGTTTTTACATAGCGTTCCATCAGATAATTGATACCTGCCATTCCTGCCACAAACCAAATCCCGATCATGGTAATGCCATGAAGGGTCATGTTTGAATAAAAGGTAATGGGTGCCTGATGTAATATCCCTCCCTGATTCAGACGCATTAGAATGCCCAATACTATAGAGGCTACAAATAAAGTGAGCACAGCGATAACCCATATCGAAGTTATTTTTTTTAGCTTTATCGATTCCATAACTTTATGTTTGAGGATTTTACTTAACTGTAAAAGATGAACGCATGAGCTGATGTGCTACGCCG
>JAQVEI010000425.1 GCA_028697695.1 Lentimicrobiaceae bacterium | reverse complement strand
TGACCTTTAAACACCCTGGAAATGTAGCGCTCATCAATATTTGCCCTCAGCTTCAGCCCGTCCTGCATATCCACCTGCCCTAAGTGCTCTCCGGCATTTTTGGTTTGACCAATTTCAACCAAAAACGAAGATAATTTCCCGTCAACGGGAGCTTTTATGGTCATGTTGTCCATGTTGCGGCGGAGCAGTTCTAAATTGTTGTACATGCGCTCCATGGATGAAGTTATCTGGGCGCGCTGTGTGGCTCCGGAAATAGAATCAAGCTTTCGCAGATTGAGCGTAATTTCAAGTTGCTTCAGGTTATATTCATAATCGCGTTTGGCATCTTCAAATTCCTGGCGCGGGATAAGCTGATCGGCATAGAACTGCTTTTTACGGTTAAAATCGGTCTTCACCTTATCAATTTCATAATTGAGCGATGCAATTTCCTTTTGCCGCGTATAGTGTAACTGCTCCATGCTTATGCGTGTATTGGCCAGGTTGTTGATGGCATCATACATACGGGTTTCCTGATCCATATAACTGAGTTCCATGTTGGCATTGGCCAGTTTGAGGATGGGATCGCCCGCCTTCACCAGGGCACCGTCTTCCACGTATATGGCTTCCACTATCCCGCCCTGTACCGCATCTATATACACGGTGTTGCGTGGCAATACCACACCATCTACCGGAATAAACTCCTTAAAGCGGCCTTGTTGCACCTCTACAATGGTCAGTTGGTCGCGCTCTACCATGAGACGGGAACGGTTGTCCCATAAGAAGACCATCCATAGAATAAATACCAGTAAAAGTCCCGCCCCAAAAAGAGTTATCAGGCGTGATGTGGTCCACTTTTTCTTTTTTATAATCCTATCCATAGTTTAAATCAAGACATGTACCGTAGCATTTTGTATGCCATTTTAAAATAATGTTGAATATCAACACATTAGCAGCTTATTAAAAATTTTTCACGCGCAAAGCTGTACGAAGTCGATCTTTATTTTGTTCGTTTCCGAACATTTATTATTTTAGCATCATTAAAATAAAGCATGGTCATGAGTAAAATTGAAGCAAAGATTCTTATTGTAGATGATGATCAGGACGTGCTGCTTGCAGCCAAATTGTTTTTAAAGCAGCATTTCACCACCATCCACACTGAAAAAAGGCCGGAGAACATCCCTGCCTTGTTGCGGGGTGAAAGTTACGATTTAATTTTACTTGATATGAATTTTTCCCGGGATGCCACGAGCGGGAAAGAAGGATTTTACTGGCTGAACAAAATCATTGAAACGGATCCACTGGCGGTGGTTATTTTTATCACCGGCTATGGCGATATTGAGTTGGCCGTTCAGGGGATTAAGGAGGGGGCTACAAATTTTATTCTCAAGCCCTGGGACAACAGAAAACTGCTGGCCACCATCACGGCCAACTTAAAGGTAAGACACAGTAAAGAAGAGATTGAGGAATTAAAGAGCAGGCAAAAAGCCCTGATAGCCAATCAGGATCAAGGTTATGGTACGCTTATAGGCAATTCGCATGCTATGCAAAGGGTGATGGCTACGGTAGAAAAAGTAGCCCGCACGGATGCCAATGTTATTATACTGGGTGAAAACGGGACAGGCAAGGAGTTGATAGCCCGTGCCATTCACCGTGCTTCGTCACGACACGACCAGGTTTTCATCAGCGTGGATTTGGGCGCCATAAGTGAAACTCTTTTTGAGAGTGAACTGTTTGGTTTTAAAAAAGGAGCCTTTACCGATGCCAAAGAGGACAGGGCCGGACGCTTTGAAGCTGCCCACAAGGGCACCATATTTCTGGACGAGATTGGCAACCTTTCCTTTAACCTGCAGTCGAAGCTGCTTAGCGTGCTGCAGAACCGCAAGGTGATACGGCTGGGCACCAACCGTGAAGTACCTATAGATGTGCGCCTGATTTGCGCCACCAACATGCCGCTTTACCAAATGGTGAACGAGAATAAGTTCCGGCAGGATCTGTTGTACCGCATCAATACCGTTGAGATACTGTTACCACCCTTGCGCGAACGGCTGGAAGACATTCAGGCTCTGGTGGAGCATTTCCTGATTATCTATTGCAAAAAGTACAAGATGCCACTCAAACGCATTCACCCGGCTACCATCCGCCGGCTTGAAAAACACCATTGGCCGGGCAACATCCGTGAACTGCAGCACGCGGTGGAAAGGGCCGTTATCATGAGCGAAGGCAATTCATTGGGGCCGCAGGATTTCTTCCTCTCACAAAGTGACGACAGCAATTACAATGAGGAAGAGGATGTTACCAACCTTGAAGAAAGAGAAAAACTACTGGTGCGAAAGGTAATTGACAAGCATGGCGGAAATATCAGCAAAGCTGCACGCGAGCTGGGGTTAACCAGGGCATCACTCTACCGCAGGATAGAAAAACATGGGCTTTAGAAAATTCAGAATACTGATTGTTTTACGTATCATAATGATAGCCTTTACCCTGTGGGTGATAGTATATCTGCTAAACCAGGGAAACAGGGGCATCATTGCACTGATAATGCTGCTTATAGCCATAGTGCAGGTAGCCTTGCTTATACATTATGTGGAACGCACCAACCGTCAGCTCACCCAATTTCTGGAAAGTATTCGCCATTCCGATTTCAACACCTCATTCATTGATATGGGACTGGGTCGAAGTTTTGAGGGGCTGAACCGCTCGTTTAACGAAGTCATGAGGCAGTTTAAGCAAAACAGGGCCGAAAAAGAAGAGCATTACAACTACCTTTTAACCGTTATTCAGCATGTAAGCATCGGAATTATCGCCTTTAGAAAGGACGGCAAGGTTGACATATACAACAACGCGGTGAAGCGCTTGCTCGGCATCAACAGTCTGAAACAGATAAGTGATCTCATCACAATCAAAGACGATTTTCCCGAGTTGTTGCTTGGTATGAAGGCAGGTGACCGGCAGCTCATAAAGCTGATTATCGACAATGAACTTTTACAATTGTCGGTATTTGCAACCGGGTTCAGGATGCGGGGAGAGGAGTATCTGCTTGTTTCCCTGCAGGACATCAGCAGTGAACTGGAAGAAAAAGAAATTGAATCCTGGCAAAAGCTCATCCGGGTGCTTACGCATGAAATCATGAACTCCATCACTCCCATCTCATCACTGGCTTCCACGGTTCGTGAATTATTGTTTACCCAGGGCAGTGAGCCTGCCCGACTCAAAGAGACACAAGCCGAAGATGA
>JAQVEI010000424.1 GCA_028697695.1 Lentimicrobiaceae bacterium | reverse complement strand
ATCACCATGGTGCGTTTCATATCGTTGGCATCCCGTATATGACTGCCTTTTCTGGTAGTTGTATTGGGTACGAACAGGAAAGTTTCAAATGCATCGAAAGTTGAGTGCAGTTTTTCAAACTTCCCACCCTTTTGAAACTGGGGTTTCATTTTATCAAGGGTTCTTCTAAGCGCTTTCATTCAATAGAGATTAATTTTTATTACTGTTTTTCTGACGGAAAATGCATTAGCTCATTTCTTTACGCATCAGTTCAAGGCCTGTACGTATTATGGTTTGTATCTCCGATTTGGAAACATCCACAAATTCGCACAAGGCAAAATCTTCAGGCTCCACTTCATAGATGCCCAGATTTTCCATCAGGTCAATGTCTTCAAAAAGAATAGATTTGATTAACTGCAGCGGGTATATGTCCATCGGCAGCACCTTTTCAAAAAGTCCTGTAATAACATATGCGCGCTCTCCACCATGCATATTGCTGTCAACAACATATTCGCGTTTGGGATTGAGCCAACTGAAAAATGAGCGCGAAATACTGAATTTGTTAAGTCCGGGCAGGGCCCAACCCAAAAATTCATACTGATCCCCTTCAGGAATTACCGTGATGAGCGAATCGTAAAAATTCAGATAATTGTCAGGACGTATGCGGGTTCCGGTTAACACGTTGCCCGATATGTAACGGTGGTTTCCTTCGGCTACATTCCCTTTAAGTATCTCAAATACTGAAGCACAGCGGTGGGTTTTGAAATAACCCGGTGACATGACTTCTGATCCAGCCAATGCAACTATTATTTCGGGATTGTAGCGCCCCTGATTAAAGAGCCGCCCTATGGTTATTACTTCCTGAACACCTGCTACCCAAACCACTTCTCCTTTATTTATGGGGTCCAGGTGGTGGATTTGAATACCGGGATTGCCGGCCGGATGAGGACCGCTGAAGGTATTAATGGTTGCATTTTTACATTCCAGAAATTCGGCAGCACGGGTAGCTGTGCTTACATTCAGGTTAACTTTATTATCGGAGAGCCGGGCCAGCACATCAATGCCGGTTTGAAAATCTTTTCCCTTTCCCTGAACAATGTAATCATAGTCAGGCGCTAAAGGAGCAGTGTCGAAAGCTGAGATATGTATCGCTTTTGGTTTTACATCAGGGTTGGCAATTACTCCATACGGGCGCTGCCTGATTAAAGTCCACAGACCACTGCTTAGCAGCTTACCAATAAGCTCATCGTTCGTTAGCGCAGCCGGTGAAGCAGCTCCAAAATCAATATACTCATCTTTACCATCGGCTTCTATCTTAATTTCAAGCAGTAGCCTTTTGTCACCGCGCTTAATTTCGGTAATGGTACCGCTAACCGGTGAAGTGTAAATAATGTTTTCGCGGTACTTATCTATAAAAACAGGACTGCCTGCTTTCACATGATCACCTTCCTTGACCTGCAACCGGGGAAAGACCCCGATAAAGTCGGTAGGTTTTATAGCGTACAAACGGGGCGATACCTCTTTGAGCGTCCTGGCGGCTGTGCCTTTAAGCCGGATGTCCAAACCGCGGGTTAGTTTAATCGTTTTTGGCATAATGATGGTAATTTCACACTTGCGTAATAATTTTGCAAAGTTATTTATTTACGGACATATTTATTTATATAAATTAAAAAATAACCTTCCGTAATTGCTTTGCAAAACTAATCAAAATCAGTAAATGTGGAAGCAAACAATTTCTAATAATGTTAAGTTTCATGTATTGTTGCCAATACATAGCCAGGAATTGTTATTTTTGTAACAGAATCAACTTAAACAACCCTATGCGTCCCGTTGTTCACCATACTTATTGCAAAATTATTATCGGTTTGCTGTTGCTTACCGGATTTGCCGCCACTGTCACAGCTCAAACCCGAAACCAACCCGCGCAAAAAGACGATTATTATGATGAAGGGTTCTTCAGATATGAAGACTTCATTTATGATGCATCCATTGCAACCGTGCTGTTTCACCGTTTGGGATTCGAACTTTCGGGACCAATCCTGATATTTAACAGTGATGAACAACTCCGGCTGAGTTTTGATCAACTGGACGAAGATTATCAGCTATGGCAATATACAGTTATCCATTGCGATGCATTGTGGCAACCTACTGATTTGTGGCAAAATGAATACATAGATGGGTTTACTGAAGGTTATATTCGCGACTACGCTTATTCATACAATACGCTCCAGGAATATACCCATTACGAACTTGTTTTCCCCAACAATGAATTTAAGTTTACCCTGCCGGGCAATTATTTGTTAAAGGTTTACCCTGAAGGGGCGCCCGACCGCCCAATCATCACACGCCGTTTTATGGTGGTCGATCAGCGGGTATCCATAGCGGCAACGGTTAAACAATCCAGTGTGGTGGATCAGTATTTTACACATCAGGAAGTACAATTTTCGGTGCTCAACGCTGCCTATCCCATCCTGGATCCCCGTGAACTGAAAGTGGTTATTTTGCAAAATGATCGCTGGGACAATGCCATATGGGGGCTTGAACCGCTTATGCTGAGGCATGATGAAATAGACTATCACTACACTGACGGGCGCAATGCCTTTGAAGGCGGAAATGAATTTCGCTATTTTGACATTAAAAGCCTTAGATACCATTCAGAACGCGTGGCTGCTATCGAAAGCAGGAGAGACGGTTATCTTGTAACCCTGCTGCCTGATGCCCCGAGGTCGTTTAAACCATACGTTACCTATGGCGACATCAATGGTAAGTTTCTGATAAAAACCGAAGATGCTCCCAATGTTAATGTTGAAGGTGAATATGTTTGGGTCGATTTTTTGCTGCCTTATCAGGCGCCATTTTCTGATGGAGGCGTTTATATCATAGGTGAGCTTACCCAATGGCAGTTCACCGGCCTGGCCAACGCACCCCGGGCCGCCTATGGCAAAGCACAGATGAAATATAATTTTGCCCGACAGGGCTACGAAGCCAGACTTTACCTGAAACAGGGCTACTACAACTATTTGTACGGATTTTTGCCCAACGGATCAGCAAAAGCTACCCTTGCACTTCTGGAAGGTTCACATTACCAGACGCGTAACCGCTACACCATACTGGTTTATTACCGCGAACAAGGCAGCCGTTTCGACAGGCTGATTGGTGCTGAAGTCATCAATCAATAAAGTAAAATCATAAAGTTTAGCTCTTTTCTCCTTTAAGAGAAGGGCGGGGGGATAAGGCA
>JAQVEI010000423.1 GCA_028697695.1 Lentimicrobiaceae bacterium | reverse complement strand
TTGGTTTTTCATTGGTTGCCAATGTGTCGGTAAAAACCAAATGTGCTTGAATGTGCGTTGGCTTTTTTTGCATGAAGCACAACGTTTCCAGTCTTGCTGCTGCGGCGTTTATCCGCCGGAGGCCAGCCTTTTACGCTCCCAAAGATAGTGACCACTTCATTACAATGCAAGTATTTTTTAAATCGTTGCAGCAGGCCTGTGTTATAGATAGGCCAGACAAACATCTGGTAAAATTAACCCGTTATTAACCGTTCTATTTCGGAGGCATTGTCATTAACCCTATTTAACCCGTTTTTGATAAGCCGTCTTTGATTATCAGCCGTGATGGTGGCCCCACTACCCTACCCGTTTATGGAAATCAAAGTATCCTGAAAATCACACAGCCGTGTCAGCGAAATCTATCAGCCAAAGAACCTGAGACCTGCCTGTTTTTTAAACTGTTGTGGCTACAAGCTGTCGTTCATTCCTAAACACTTCACCTTCACGGGGCAGGAATACCGGCAGGAACTTCAACCCATTTGCCCACTTTTGTCTCGCCTGTTTTTTATACATTGTTATGCCTTCATGCCATTTATTAATTCTCCGGTCTCAATATGCTTTGTTAAGTCTTTCAGGAATCTGACCATCGGTGCCCCATCAATAACATCATGGTCAACAAGAATGGTCATGTTTAAGATCTCCCTGATTTTAATGTCGTTGTCAATTACAACAGCCTTTTTCAATATTGAACCAATACCAAAAGAAACCGGATGCACCGATCTATGAATAAACCATCCGTTTATTTTACCTATCATGCCCACCGGAGTCACTGCAACGCTGCCCATTTTTCTGAAAGCTGTTTTGGGATTCCTCAGTATAATCTTCCAGATGTATCTTCTGAGGATTCCCGGCATACGGTAATAAATTCGTTCTAACAGGCCTGGCTGCTTGTTTATAACAATATCATCATTTGTTAATTCCCTGTTTTTGGCATTCTCTATCTCAAGGGTTATTTCCAGAGCACTTTTCTCATTTGTTTTTTCCAAAACCAGAGGAATTGGAACTTTTATGCCATTGATTTGCTTTTCAATAATTATTGAAATATTAATGTCGTTGAAGATTATAAGTTTCTTTTTGTTGTAAAGGTATGCTGAAGCTTCCGGATGCTTTTGAATGATACAGCTGATCACTTTTATAATCCATGCATTAAAGGAAATATTTGTGCCATCCCTCCTTAAATCCTGCAACTTTTTCCTGCTTTCAGTTACATCAAATTCCAACAGTGCACTCACATGGTGTTTGAGTATCCCTAATGAAAAAGTATCAAATGTGGCAATCCTTGATCGCGGGATTCTTTTATATGAGAAAGGTTCATTCATTTTACATTGTATTCTGTTCCGGTGAGATTAAAGGTTCCATAGCAAAATTCCTTGTCCTGATAACTATAAATTGCGTCAGCATACCGTGCAAGCCTGTATCCGTTTATCTCTCTGTAGTCTTTCAAAGGTGTTGACCAGGGTAATTTCTTGCCGGCATCATAATCATACCGGTCATTTGAGATAAAATTTTCAAGTTCACCTTTATCATTAAAATACAACCATGCATAAATTGTGATGTTGTTATTCGTAAATGAAGCTTTTACTTTATTGTTGTCTGTTTCCAGCCATTTTATCCGCTTGTCGATCAGGGTAGCCGGTGCCATGCAACACATATCATTGAAAAACGTAACTGTTTCAGCCATATCCATCTCTGCACCATCCTGATACTGAACCCTGAATAACGAAAACAGCCGGATGTCCATAAACGCATCTCCATCTTTATAGCAATGGTAGCCCGCAACAGGCAGATGCTTCATTTTTGCTTTCATGAAAAATAACCTTGTTGGAACATCCATGAAATTATACTGTTTGGTGGTAAATGGCATCCATTCTGATTCTTCGTTTTTTCTGATTTTTCCGGTGGATTCAATCACGAAATTATTTACCCTGGGCTTGCCTATTGAACCGCTATACCGAATATAATTTTTCACCGGCTCAGGCAAATGTTCAATGTCAGCTTCAGTTAATAAAGTATTCCCGAAATAGGATTTCTGTCTTAAACACTTTGTCACATCTTTTTGATAAACATTATAAAAACTCCAGGTTCCAAACCCGGTAATGACTAAGATCAGGATGATGAAATTTGCAATTGTCCCATACCTGGCATCGTGCCAGAAGTAAATGATCAATACCTGGGAAATCACCACCGCTATAAATCCATACAACCACCAGTAATTGTTTTTAAAAACAAACATTAGCCCGGTTAGTATAAAAAAGGCAAAAGCCAGTATCCAGACAATGCCGGATGGTTTTGAGATTGGCAGGGTAAGCTGTGTTACATCCGAAATTCCGAAGGCTTTTACAAAACCCATTAAATGGATTATACCATGAACCAGAATAAGTATCAGAAATGCTGTTCTCACGAGTGTTTATTATTTTATTGCAAAATAAATCAATTCCGGCATAATGTATAGATGTCTAATACCTGTCGATGCTATGTTTTTGTGCATACTTATCAAATTCTTTCTTCAATAATTCTTTTTCAATTTCCTTTCCATGTCCCGGTAAAAACCTGACACAATCTGAATTTAGAAGTTTATTCCAGCTTTTTATCATTTCTTTCTGATTATCTGAAAAAGGGGGGAATACCGAATTACGATTAACACCAAACATGGCATCGCCAACAATAGCAATTTCATTGTCAACTATTACACTGATTGAGCCCGCAGTATGTCCCTCTGTCTTGAATAATTTAATATTTATGTTGTCATCATTAAAGTTGTATTCTTCATCAATCAAAATGTCAGGCTTGAATGGCTTATATCCAAACCATTTCCTGCTTAACCGTTTTCCGATCCTTGAAAGAATATCTGTAACCAATGTTGTTCCTTTTGGCAAGGGAGTATATCCTTTCCCGGCAAAATCCTTCTCTTTTTCACTTACAATAATTTTACAATGCTCCTGCTCTTTAATTTTCGCAGCATTCTGACAATGGTCAAAATGTGTATGAGTAAGAATTAAATAATCAATTCCATGATTTTTTAGTTTCAGCGAATTGATATTTAAAAAAAGTCTTTTGAAGGCCGAAGACATTCCAGTGTCAACCAGCATATTATGCTCAGGGGTGGAGATTAAAAATGAATTACCTCTTTTCGACAAGACCTGAAATATTTTATAACCACTTTTAGTTTTCCAGCTTTT
>JAQVEI010000422.1 GCA_028697695.1 Lentimicrobiaceae bacterium | reverse complement strand
CAAAAATAGGATTGGAAAAACATGGTCAACTAGTAGGTATACTTCATGATATCGGAAAAGCAACAAAAGAGTTTGATCAATATATTAGGTCGGCAACCGGATTAATTGAACCAGATGAGGACGAATATGTTGATGCGGCAGGTAAAAAGGGAAAGATAGACCATTCCAGCGCCGGCGCGCAAATTATTTACCGTCATTATTATGGTAAAGAACAGAAGAGCTTGTTTGTTTCGCAGATACTATCTTTAATCATATCATCACATCATTCAGGATTAATTGACTGTTTAACAACTGATGGTGAGGATAATTATACCAGAAGAATGAATAAATTAGATGAAAAAACCCGCACCGCGGAGGTTTTATCAAACCTGGATGATGATAAAAGGTATCAAATAATGGAGCTAGTATCTAGCGAGGACATAGTTAATCAAATGAATAAAATAATAATATCCTTGCGGGAAAAAAATGATGCAACTGATTCTCATATGCTAAAGATTAGTTTGTTAACAAGGTTTCTTTTTAGCTGTCTAATTGATGCAGACAGGCTAAGTACTGCTGATTTTGAATTTCCAGAGGGAGCGAAATTAAGAAATCAAGGGCAGTATATTGCATGGCCTGTTTTAATAGAAAGGTTAAATTCTGAATTAAACAAATTTGAAAATAAAAATGATGTTGATATGATACGCCAAAACATTTCGAGTTACTGCTTAGAATTTTCGAATCGTCCCAAGGGGCTTTACCAATTGACCGTACCAACCGGTGGAGGTAAAACTCTTGCCAGTTTGCGCTTTGCGTTGAATCATGCGTGTAAATACAAAATGGAGAGAATTATTTACATAATCCCATATACCTCAATCATTGATCAGAATGCTGATGTCGCTAGAAAGATACTTGAAGACAAAAATGAATACGACAATTATATTGATCATATCGTGCTAGAGCATCATTCAAATCTTACACCCGAAAAAGAAAGCACCCAGCAAAAACTTTTATCAGAGAACTGGGACGCACCTGTGGTTTTCACAACAATGGTGCAATTTTTAGAGGCTTTGTTTGGGTATGGAACCAGAAATGCCAGGAGAATGCACCAACTTGCTAATGCGGTGCTTATATTCGATGAGATACAAACACTCCCGGTACGGTGTGTACATCTTTTTAATTTAGCGATCCGTTTTTTACTTCAGGGTTGTGGATCAACCGTGGTTCTTTGTACGGCAACTCAGCCTATATTAGATCAGGTTAAGCCGGAGCAGAGAGCTTTGCAGATTAATCCAGAGCAGCAAATGATCCGGATGTTCAGACACTCTTTCAAAAATTGAAACGGGTTAAGGTTTTGGATCGGCGGAAGATCGGAGGTTGGACCGATGATGGTGTTGCCGAACTTGTGGAACAGGAATTACAGGAGACAGGTAGCGATTTAATTGTAGTAAATACAAAAAAATCTGCTATTAATCTTTTCCAACTGCTTTACAAACATGCAGAAGGAGTTGAAGTATATCATTTAAGCACAAATATGTGTCCGGCTCATCGTATGAAAGTCCTGGACATGATAAAGGAATGTTTACCAGATAGGAAACCGGTTATTTGTGTTAGTACACAGCTTATTGAAGCCGGGGTTGATATAGATTTTGGCACTGTCATTCGTTATTTGGCAGGGATGGATTCAATCGCACAGTCGGCGGGTCGCTGCAACCGGAATGGCACCAGACCAGTCCCGGGTAGAGTATTTATTGTCAACCCACAGGGCGAGAACTTGGATTATTTAAAAGATATAAAAGTCGGCAGGGATATAACTGAACGGATATTAGATGAGTTTAAAGCCGATCCAGAACAATTTGATGGTGATATCCTTGCATTAAAAGCTTTGGAACGATATTACCAATATTATTTTTATGCCCGAAAGGAGGAGATGTGTTATAAAGTCGGCAGTAATTCAGTGGTTGGCAGATCGGATAATCTATTTGAGCTCTTGTCAACTAATCTTCAATCCGTTTATGGATATCAAAGAATTAATAATTCTTATCCCAAAATACCGTTGCGCCAATCATTTATGACAGCGGCAAAGGCATTTCATGCAATAGATTCACCTGCTCGTGGTGTTATAGTGCCATATGGAGAGGAAGGAGAGCGGATTATCAATGAGCTTTGTGCCGCAATATATTTGGATAAACAGTACCGGCTATTGAAACAGGCTCAAAGGTATTCAGTTAATATCTATCCATATGTTTTTGACGAAATGGCGAAACAAAAGACTATTTATGAAGTGCAAAGAGGTTCAGGTGTTTTCTATTTAGATAAACAATTTTACGATCAGAATTGTGGTCTTAGCGGATCAACAGCTAATGAAATGGAATTTCTTAATTGTTAAGGGGGGAGGTATCACATGGAAAACAAGGTAGAGTTTAAGGTTTACGGTAAATATGCTCTGTTTACTGATCCTTTGACCAAGATTGGTGGGGAGAAATGTTCTTATTTGATTCCTACCTATCAGGCTATGAAGGGGATTATGGAATCAATTTACTGGAAGCCTACCATCATCTGGGTAATTGACAAGGTTAGGTTGATCAAACCTATAAAAACGCAGACAAAAGGCGCCAAGCCTGTCAATTACAGTGGTGGGAATTCACTATCGATTTATACTTACCTTTCTGATGTAGAATATCAAGTTCAGGCACATTTCGAGTGGAACCTAAAAAGGGATGATATGGCACAGGACAGGAACGAGAACAAACATTTTTTTGTAGCCAAGCGGATGATTGAAAGGGGTGGCAGGAGGGATATCTTTCTGGGGGCACGGGAATGCCAGGGTTATGTGGAACCCTGCCGGTTTGGTGAAGGAAACAGCCATTATGAACAATATGGCGAGCTTGCCTTTGATTTGATGCTCCATGGTTTTGATTACCCGGATGAATATAGGGAAAATGAACTTCACGCCAGATTCTGGCGGCCTAAAATGGTTGACGGTATAGTTGAATTTATTCGTCCAGAAGATTGTACTATCCGAAAATTCGTGAAGTTAATGCCTTCCAATCCACCCAGGTCGGTTGGGTTGGAAGAGCAAGAACTATTAAATGGATATCCCGGGGAGGTGGCTGGCAGGTGAGTTGGATACAAAACCTTTATGAAACCTATGAAAACTGTAAGACAATGATAGGGATTAGTACCGATGAAAATGAAGTACCGCTCCTGCCGATTTGCCATACTACCCAGAAAGCTCAAA
>JAQVEI010000421.1 GCA_028697695.1 Lentimicrobiaceae bacterium | reverse complement strand
AAAATATTTGTTTCCGCTGTATGAAATTTCAATGGCGGCTTTTTGCATAAACAACACGTAATCCCCCTCACGGCATTGGAGAGGAACATACTTAACGTTTTCCTGCTGATTGACCTTCCATGGTTCATCGGCTTCCTGCACCACCGGAACAGCATACCCGGGGCCTGCCTTAACCACATAACCGGATTGCACCTCTTCTTTCTCATTGTATCCTGGTGGTAAAAAGAGTCCTCCCTTCGTTTTTTTATTACTGCTGCTGGGTTTTATGAGCAGACGATCGCCCACAACATGTAGTCTGTTAAATTTATCTTCTTTCATAGTTCCTGGTCAACTATTGACAGTTATTGTGAAATATGGTGCAAAACTATTGAAATTTATCGGTATTTTTGTAGTTTAAATAGTACAATCACCCTGCTTTGGGTGAGATAAGTTCAAAGAAAGGAGTTCTCATGAAAATAGTTGCTTTTAAGACACGCAAACCCAAACCATTTAATTACAAACCATTATTTTACGATAAGAAGAAGGAGGAAATGGAGAAGCGCCTGCGTCAGTATACGGATCCTGCTGAGGCGGGGTCAGAACGTTTGCGTATGCGTATTCGGGATAACTGGCGTGTACGCGATAACACCAACCGAACCTTGTCAGGTAAAACCTTTCTTATTTACATCCTGATTGCGTTTGCCTTGCTTTATTTCATTTTCCTATACTAAACGCCTGCATTTCTCTTTTTATGTCTGACATTATACGTTTGTTGCCCGATGCAGTAGCCAATCAGATAGCTGCGGGAGAAGTGATACAACGGCCTGCATCTGCTGTGAAAGAATTACTTGAGAATGCAGTGGATTCAGGTGCCACGCAGATTGATCTCATTGTTATGGATGCGGGCAAAAGCCTGATACAGGTGATTGACAATGGCTGCGGCATGTCGGCCACAGATGCCCGCCTTGCCTTTGAACGCCATGCTACTTCTAAGATTCAGGCTGCCTCTGACCTGTTTAAGATACATACTTTTGGTTTTCGTGGAGAAGCGTTAGCTTCTATCGCGGCCATTGCCCAGCTTGAGCTAAAAAGCCGGCTTCACGAAGATGAACTGGGCACCCACCTAATTATTGAAGGCTCTGTAGTCAAAGATCAGCAGCCATGTGCCTGCCCGGCCGGCACCTCAATAATGGTGAAGAACCTTTTTTTTAATGTCCCCGCCCGGCGAAACTTTTTGAAATCAAATCAGGCCGAATTCAGGCATATACTTGAAGAATTTCAAAGGGTAGCGCTTGTAAATGCTGATATTGCTTTCAGCCTTCAACATAATGGGAAGCCGGTGTTTCATTTGCCACCTGTTAACCTTAAACAACGTATTGGCACTTTACTGGGTGCGGGTTATTATGAGAAACTAATTCCCGTTTCCCAGGAAACAGATGTGCTTAAAATCAGCGGTTTTGTTGGGAAACCCGATAGCAGCAAGCGAACCCGTGGAGAACAGTATTTTTTTGCCAACAACCGGTATATAAAGCATCCTTACTTCAACCATGCTGTTGAAGAGGCTTTTCAGGATCTTATCCCCGAAGGACATTTTCCAACTTATTTTATCTATCTGGAAGTGGACCCGGCATCGATTGATATCAACATTCATCCCACCAAAACCGAAGTAAACTTTCAGGATCAGCGGGTAATTTATGCGATGATAATGTCCGCTGTAAAGCTAAGCATTGGTAGATTTAGCGTTTCCTCTACGCTCGACTTTGAGGCAAGCCAGGAATTCAACACCTTTTTCCCAAGAGACAAACCCATCGTAATCCCTACAGTTAAGGTAGATCCTGAGTTTAATCCATTTGATTCACCCTCAAATCAGCGATCGGATCGAACACCCAGGCAAGTACCCATAACTGGTTGGGAAAAACTGTATGATACGGGTATTAAAAAATCATCTATACGCGCTTCCAATGACACTGACGGGTTGTCGCAAATAGAAACAGAGGAAGGACAGCCTTCGCGCTCTTTTATGCAACTGCGTCAAAAATTTGTCGTTACCAAGATAAAATCAGGACTGCTTTTAATAGACCAACAAGCTGCTCACGAACGCATTTTGTTCGAACGCTTTTTAGAGCGTATAGAAAACAGAAAAGGACATTCTCAGCAACAACTTTTCCCTCAAACTGTTAATTTGTCAGCCTCCGATGCTGAACTCCTGAACGAATTAATGGCAGAGTTTACTGCACTGGGCTTTGATATCGGACCATTTGGGCAGCATTCGTTTATTGTTCAAGGCATTCCGGCAGACGTGAGTAACGAAAACATTCAATTGCTTATTGAAAACGTACTGGAAAACTACAAATCGAACCAACTCGGTCTGAAACTTGATAAAAAGAACAACCTTGCCCGTTGCATGGCCCGAAATATGGCTGTTAAACCGGGGAAAACATTGCTTGCTGAAGAAATGCAGGCCCTGATTGATGATTTGTTTGCCTGTAAGATAAACCAGTCGAGCCCTTCAGGAAAAAAAATATTATTAATAATTCCAACCGATGAAATTGAAAAAAGATTTGGTTAAAGCTAATTGCACGCTATGAATATGCAGCAAATGTCGCCCCGGGGGTTTAGTATGCTGCCCCCTGTGGTGAAAAACTTACTTATTATCAACGGTTTGGTGTTTTTGGCTCAGCTTACTGTTGAAAATGTATTTCGAATCGATTTGACCCGCTTACTGGGCATGCATTATTTTGGCAGTTCCCTGTTTAATCCGATACAACTGGTTACTTACATGTTTTTGCATGGTAATTTTACCCATGTATTTTTCAATATGTTTGCTTTATGGATGTTTGGCTATACTCTTGAAAATGTATGGGGCCCAAAACGTTTTCTGACTTACTATTTTGTAACAGGAATTGGCGCAGCACTTATACATATGGGTGTGATGTGGCTGGGTATTCATGGAGTGCAAAATGATATAGCTGCAGTTATGGCAGCCCCGTCTCCCGAAGCTTTTACAGCATTTGTTCAGGATCATTACCCGAATTATTATGGACAGGTTCGGTCATTTATTGAAAACTGGAGACAATCTCCAAATGATATTGGTCACATAAACCAGGCGGGCAGTTATATGAATGATCTGCTCAACATACAAATGAATGTACCAACCGTAGGTGCATCGGGGGCAGTTTTTGGCATATTGCTTGCTTTTGGGATGATGTTTCCCAATGCCATGATTTACCTGTACTTTTTCTTTCCCATAAAGGCAAAA
>JAQVEI010000420.1 GCA_028697695.1 Lentimicrobiaceae bacterium | reverse complement strand
ATTTAACCTCCACAAGGATATTCCCCGGAGTAAGATTTGTATTTAAAGCCGCTCTTATTTGTTCGGCTTCCGGGATGCCGGGAAATTCTTTCAGCAATTTCACCAGCATCCAATGCCCATGCACCGAAGAATGCCAGTCGAAACAACCATAAAATGCAGGGCGATACTCCCGTACCGGTTTTATATCCATGTCGCTACCCAACACTTCACCCGGCTTGTTGGGATATTCCTGAAAAATACATTTTAAAGCAAGCTTTGCAAAATGGGAAGCCTGAGCCCCGGTTAATTGCGATTGACTAAAAGCGAAAAGCTGGGCAAGGAGGAGGAAAAGAGTGAGGGTGGTTTTCATATCTGAAGGTTTAAGCGGGCCATTAAGACCCAAAGACACAAAGTTACACAAAGAATTAAGTAACCTCAGTGTTTTATTGAGGCTTTGTGCAACTGAACAAGCTCAGTACATTGCGTGGGACTATTTTTCTCTTATTTTAGATAATCGCAAAAAACTAAAATAAGGAATGCGCTTATTTTAGTTTTGGAGAATAAGATAATTGAGATTATTCACTGAATAGTTTCAGGTAGTTGGTAAATTCATACGTTCTTCCTCTCAGTCCACCGGTAGTTTCGTTCAAAATTCCCAGGTGTTCAAGAGAAACAATCAGCTTATAGGCCGTAGCTTGTGAAATACCTGCTGTTACCGCAACTTTAGCGGCATTGGTAATGGGTTTTATATAGAGCGACATCATTACTTTTTGTGCACTCGCAGCCCTGCTTCCCAGCGTTTGTATGGATGCGTCTGTCGACTTCTGAAGCTGCAGTATACTGTCAAAAGTTTTAATCCCGTTCTGTGCAGTTTCAATAATCCCTGAAAGGAAAAACTTAAACCAACCCGAAATATCGTCATTTACTCTGACCTGCGTGAGTTTGTCGTAATAATGATTTCGGTTGTGTTCGAAGAAATCGGACAGGTAAAGCACCGGATTTTTCAATATACCACGACTCACCAAATAAAGTGTTATCAGCAAGCGGCCTACCCTTCCGTTGCCATCTAAAAATGGATGAATAGTTTCAAACTGGTAATGTACCAGGGCAATCCGCAGTAGTTCAGGAAAATAAATACTTTCATTGTGAATAAATTTTTTCAGGTCACTCATTAATTCACCGACGGAGGAATGAACAGGAGGAATAAACACCGCATTTTTCAGGTTTGAACCGCCAATCCAGTTTTGACTTTTCCTGAATTCGCCGGGGCTTTTATGCTTTCCCCTTACGCCTTTCAACAATATTTTATGCGTATTGCGAATTAACCGGGATGAAAACGGAAGTGTTTGCAAGTCAACAATTGCCGTGTGCAATGCACGAATGTAATTTTGAACTTCATCCCAATCGTCCCTGTATTCCGGCGGGAGGTCTTCTTTATCAAGCAAAGCTTCCCTGATATTGGTTTGCGTGCCTTCGATCCGGCTGCTTTGAGTAGCCTCTTTTAATACATGCATGCTTATGAACATATCGATATTTGGGACATATCCTGAAAACATATCCAGGCGACCGAGTTCCCGGTCAGCCCGGCAAAGCAATTCAAGTACCTCCATATTGTCAAGCATCCACTGCCTGTTTATTGGATTTGGTTGAAAACTTTTATACCCATCCCGGGAGATGTAAGTGCCTGCTTTGAATGATTTCATGTTGGCATGATTTGGCGCAAAGATAATCCTTATTTTAGATAATCGCAAAAAACTAAAATAAGGAATGCGCTTATTTTAGTTTTGGAGAATAAGATAAATCTGATGGTACTTTTTCCTATTCTGTAAGCAAGTACAAAAGCAATTTGGCAGGGCAATTTATCAAGCCAGACGAAGATATGGATTCGTTGATGTTGAGTCGTTACTAAGTTATTTATTTTAATATTAAGGAAACATTTTAAGCATATCGTGGTTTAATTTTCCTATACCTCTCTCATTTTTCGCTCATAACCTTCCTCAAAAGTTGACAGTTTGCATACAGTTCTGTGATGTGATCTGTTTTACATTCAATGCATAATTCTTTGTTTCATTCATCTTTTCTTAAACATTGAAGCCATGAACAAAAAATTGCTTTTCCCATTGCTGTTGTTCGCAGCTGGCATTGTATTTATTGTGCTGTCTTTTTTAAACCCCGGCGGTGCTTCAGGAGGACTGGATATTAAAATTCAAAAAAGCAGCCTGATTATGCCTGCCGCGCATAAGGTTTATTCTAATCCGCAAGCGCTTAATGGGCAATATTATCTTTTTAAGGCGTTGATTACCAATAATGGTAACAAAACTCTGGAAAGAGTGACGATGAAATACCGGGTGCCGGGCTATATTGAATGGACGGAACTGGGCACCCTGGGAAAAATGATTCCCGGACAATCGGCGGTAGTGGCATGTTATCCTTCTTTTGATGAGAAGATTACGGGAAAAACCACGGAATCTATGGAAAAAGCAGAGATAGTAGTTGAATGGGCAGGTGCCTCAGAAAACGATATTCTGGAAGAGTCGTTTAACTTTAAAATACTCAACCGCAATGATTTCGCATACACCAATGTTCCTGCAGATGAAATTATGGGTTGGAGTGATATGTTCGGCAACAGCTCTTTGATTGCCTGTTTCGTCACTCCTCATGATCCTGTTGTAAAGTATTACACTCAGGTGGTTCAGGAAAAGGTAATGAAAGGCGAATCATCAGGCATTTCCGGTACTGCCGAAGGAGCCGTAAATTTTTTACTGAGTTTGTATGAAGCTACCCGCATGTCGCACATGGTGTATAGTTCAACAAAGGCGGTACCTCAATCATTGGATGATGTGAGCACACTGATACAGCATGTGCGTCTCCCCCGCGAAGTAATTTCGGGCAATACCGGATTGTGTATTGAATTGAGCACGCTTTATGCCAGCGTATTATCTTCTGTCGGGCTAAACCCTGTTATCTTTTTCATACCCGGGCATGCTTATCCCGGAGTAAGGGTTAACGGTCAATATTTCGCCATTGAATCCACAGGAATTGGTGGCGAGGGGATGGGTGGCATAGCCAGTGCCGAAGATGCTTTTAAGCATGGGATGAAGAGCCTCGAAGAGTTTGTAAAAGCTATGCAGGCAGGTGACCCCCGTTATTCATTGGTGGATATTAACCAGGTAAATGCAATGGGTGTTACCAGTATGAATCTGGAAGACAATGACTTTTTGCGAAAGAAGGTTGATGAAATTGCCATGAAATTCTCAGCC
>JAQVEI010000419.1 GCA_028697695.1 Lentimicrobiaceae bacterium | reverse complement strand
TCCGCGGACCATCCAATTTATCCGGGAATTCAGAAAACGGTTTATTCTAGATCCCGAAACGGATAAGTTCGCTTTTTTGGGCTATGATATCGTCGATTATTTTCCCCGCGCCATGTATTACTATGGCAGCGATTTTATCGATTGCCTGCCCCAATTTGAATATGATGGCTTATCAGAGCAGTTCAGGTTTTATCATTCAGACAAAGGCGGGTACAACAATACAGGCATGTTTGTCTATCGTTATCAGGAATTCAGGCGTGAAAACATCCGGCAGGTACTGCCTAAAAATGCTGACATTCCGCGCTAATTACCGGCTCTTACACGTGCACGCATTTGAAAGTAGATTATAGCCCGTTGAACAACTTTTGCAAGGGCAAACATCAGCACGAAAGCAAAAATAATGGTTGCTCCCGATGGTATATTTAAGTAATAGGAGGCAAGCAGACCGGCTACAGAGCCTGCCAAACCTGTAACAATGGCCCCGACCATTACCTTTAACATATTGTGTGTAAACAGATTGGCTATAGAGGGCGGGATGGTTAAAAACGAGATTACCAGAATAATGCCGGCAACCCTGATGTTGAGCACTATAGTAAGTGCAACCAAACCTATCAGCAAATATTTAAATGTACTCACCGGTGCTTTGTGTGAGCGTGCATACGCTTCATCAAAAGAGATGAATAAAATAAGGTGATAAAACCGCAGAAAGACAAAAGCGAGCACTGCCGATAAAGCAGCCATCATCCAGAGGTCGCCATGACTTACTGTTAATATGCTGCCAAAAAGGTACGACATCAGGTTTGGCGCATAGCCCGGGGTAATAAAAATAAAGATTATACCCAGTGCCATGCCAAGTGACCACCATATACCTATGGCTGAATCTTCACGTATTTTGGTCCGGCTTGTAAAAAACTCTATACCCAAAGCAGTTAATATGCTAAATACTGCTGCACCTAAAACCGGGTTGAAGCCAAGAAACCACGCGATGCCGATACCTCCGAAAGAAGCATGGGTAATTCCCCCGCTTACAAATACCATCCTGCGGGCTACAATGTAGCTGCCGGCTATGCCGCAACTGATGCTGGCCAGTACAGAAGCCCATAATGCATTGGTAAAAAAATCGTATTGCAATAATTCAAAAATACCTTTATTCATTGGGTAAATTATGATGATGTATGCCCAGAACAGTATGAGGCACGTGGCCATGGGTAATCAGTTGTATGGGACAATTGTAGGCATTCAGTTGACTTTGGGTGATGATGTTGGAAGGGTGGTAATGAAGGTTTCTGTTGACACAGGCGATGGTTTTAATGTAACTGGTGATGGTTCCCACATCATGTGAAACCATCAGAATGGCCATATCATTGTTTAGTACCTTTAACAACTCATACAGGTCGCGTTCGAACTGATTGTCAACAAAGGTATTGGGTTCATCCAGTATCAATAACTCCGGCTGAGCCACTATGGCCCGGCCCAGGTACACCCTTTGCAATTGACCGCCGGACAGTTTACCGATACTTCTTTTAGCCAGGTCTGCTATGCCCAACATTTCGAGCACCCGTAGAGCTAACTTCTTGTCAGCATTCGTATAGTGCCGGCTGCCTTTAACCGACATCAGGCCGGAGAGCACAACCTCGAGCACCGATATGGGAAAATCCCTGTCGGTAGAACTTACCTGAGGCAGATAACCTATCTGCACAGGTTTATCTGAGTTAAAATATTCGATTTTGCCGGCAGCCGGTTTTATCATTTTAAGGATAAGTTTCACCAGCGTGGTTTTGCCACCTCCATTGGGGCCTATAATGCCGATAAAATCATGTTCATATACCGAAAAGTTAACATGGGTGAGCACCAGCTCCTGATCATACCCGGCGCTTACATCGGTGAGTTCAAGAATTTTTTTCATGGGCTTGCCGGCTTAAGAGGGTCTGCCAGGTCGCGTGCAACCTGAAGCAGGCTGTTTTCCCAATGGAGTGCCGTAGGATTAAAAGATTTGAGAACGGCTCCGGTTTGCCGGGCTATTACTTCGGCACTCTTGCTGCTGAATTGTGAAGAAACAAACAACACCTGAATATTTTTCTTTGCGGCAGTATCCATAAGCGCGCGCAGGTAGGCCGGCGACGGCTCCTTGCCCTCATGCTCAATGGCTATTTGTTCCAGATGGTAATCGCGGGCAAAATAACCAAGAGAAGGGTGAAATATCATAAAGCTGTTCCCAGACTGTTGATGCAGGATTTCCTGCAGTATTCCATCCAATGAATCAAGATGTGCAATATATTGACGATAATTTTTTTCAAAGATATCGGCATCAGCGGGTGCGATTTGTTTGAACGTGTTTACTACATGGGCGGCCTGAATTTTAACTGCCGACACCGAAAGCCAGTAATGGGGGTCAATTCCACCTTCGTGCATGTGGTCGCCATGCATAATTTCCTGTCCACGAATCAATGGCACACCCTCCGAGAGGTCGACTATCTTCATTTCAGGGTTATTACGTGAAATGCCGGGCAACCATGATTTTTCAAAACCCAGGAAACCGTTTTTGAAATACACTTCAGCCCTGGATACATCCACCAATTGTCTTGCTTCAGGCTCATAGGTCTCATGGTTAGCTTCTTCGGGCACCAACACCATAACCCTGTAATGACTACCGGCAATGGCTTCAACCATTGACTTCTGAGGCAGTATGCTTACCACTGCCAGCCGCTGGCTTTCAACACCATTCTGATTAGAACAGGCAGAAACGAAAAACATCAGAACGGCAAATGAAACAAGATCCAATAAACGAAATAAATATCTCTTCATGTAAAACAAATTCCGGTTCAAAATTACAACATTAATTATACTTTGCATTAAAAAATGCCCGGCAAGAAGAGTAAAAATAAGATTGCGTACGAAAAAGTATAGGCGGGCATGTCAACTTATTATTAAATATAGCCTATATTTGCCAACCAATAAAATCCAATGGAATTATGGAAAATAAACTGCAGGAACTTACCCGGAAGATATACAGCGAGGGTGTAGAAAAAGCCACGGAGGAGGCCAATTTAATCCTTGAAAAGGCCCGTCAGGAAGCCGGAGAACTCAAAAAACAAGCACAAAAAGAAGCAGAAGAAATACTGAGTGAAGCCGGCCGACATGCAGAAGATATTAAGCGTAACGCGGAATCCGAGATGCGTATGTCGTCAAAACAAGCCCTAAGTGCTCTTCGCCAACAAATTGCCGGATTGGTTACCGCCAAAGTAGTG
>JAQVEI010000418.1 GCA_028697695.1 Lentimicrobiaceae bacterium | reverse complement strand
AGCACCAAACATGAGGACCTTGTTTACGACATACAATATAATGATATTTTAGAGGGCGACTTATGCGAACGCGGTGCCCAGTTGCGCCCCCACATCGTATGGTTTGGCGAAATGGTGCCCATGATGGAAGAAGCCGCTTATGCATCGGCACGTGCCGATATCTTTATAGTGGTGGGTACCTCACTGGTGGTGTATCCGGCCGCCGGACTGGTTGGCTATGCCCCTAGCGGTGCGCGCAAATATGCCATCGATCCTAAACCTTTGCCTGTAACGGGCATCCCCAACCTGGAGTTTATACAGCAAAAAGCCGGTGTGGCCGTGCCACCCCTGGTGAAAAAACTGCTCGAAGAAGCATAGTTCCTCTTCATCCTATGTTTAGGGTGCATTGCGCGGCATCCCATTTTTAGGGACTTTACTGTCCACAGGATAATAAACCTTTCCCGCGGTTCAAACATCCGTCTGTCGCCGGGGTTTATTTTTTTAACTAATATGTATATTTGCAAAAAAAAATCCCGATGAAAGAATTTGAGAAGCAGCTTTCCAGGATGCGCCGCTGGTGTGCCTTGCGCGAAAGATGCGAAGTGGAAACCCGCATTCATGCCAATAACCTGGGATTCCCCCAGGAAAACATCGAGAAGATACTCCGGCATTTGAAATCAGAGCAGTTTTTAAATGAAGAGCGTTTTGCCAAATTGTATGCCGGTAGTAAATTCCGCTACAAGCATTGGGGGCGTCAGCGCATCATCGGTGAACTAAGGGCAAGACAGATTCCGGAGAAAATCATACAAATCGGCTTGTCCGAAATTGATGAGAAGGAATATCGCGAAAGCGTGAAAAACCTGGTGAAACATAAGATAGAGATCACCGATCCTTCCAATGAACTGCTTTTTAAACACCGCCTGGCCAAATCAGCCATTGGCAAAGGTTACGAAGCCGATTTGGTGCATGAAGTAATTGATGAATTGATAAAAAACAAAAAAGCCGGACAATAACGATATGGTACAAAAAGAACAATTGAACGATTTGAGGAAAAGGCTCGATGCCTTGAGGAGGTTCCTTTGACATTGATGATAAAAAAGCTAAAATAACTGAGGAAGAGGCTGTTACGCATCAGCCCGGCTTCTGGGACGATCCTAAAAAGGCGGAAGTACTGCTGAAGAGTATTCAGGAGAAGAAACGCTGGACCAAAAGTTTTGATGATGCCATGGCTGCTTTTGAGGATTTGAAAGTGATGGCCGAATTTTGGGAGGCCGATGAAGCCACTGAAGAAGATTTCGACAAGCAGTTTGCCGTTTCCCTGGCCCGAGTCGAAGACCTTGAGCTACGCAATATGCTCAGCAATGAGGAAGACCGCCTGAATGCCATTTTACAAATCAACGCCGGGGCCGGTGGCACCGAAAGTAACGACTGGGCAGGCATGCTGATGCGTATGTACATCCGCTTTGGCGAACGCAATAATTATAAGGTGAAAGAACTGGATATGCACGAAGGCGATGTGGCGGGCGTAAAGTCCGTTACCCTCGAATTCGAGGGCGACAATGCCTTTGGTTATTTGAAAAGTGAAAATGGGGTTCATCGCTTGGTTAGACTATCTCCTTTTGATTCGGCAAACAAACGACATACCTCTTTTGCCTCAGTGTATGTGTACCCGGTAGTTGACGAAAACATTGATATACAGATAAATCCTTCTGATATCTCCTGGGATACATTCCGCTCCAGCGGGCCGGGCGGCCAAAATGTGAATAAGGTGGAGACGGCAGTAAGGCTGCGCCACGAACCATCAGGCATCATCGTGGAATGTCAGGAAACACGTTCACAGGGGCAGAACCGCGAAAAAGCCATTCAGATGCTTAAATCGCAACTCTACGAAATAGAGCTGCGGAAGAAAAATGAAGCCATTGCAGCCATCGAAGGTAAGAAAAAGAGAATTGAGTGGGGTTCGCAAATCCGTTCCTACGTGCTGCATCCTTACAAGCTGGTAAAAGATCTGAGAACAGATTATGAAACCAGCGATACCGGTGAAGTGCTGGATGGCGACCTGAACGACTTTATAAAAGCTTACCTTATGGAGTTTGGACGGGAAGGGCTGTAATTATGGCTGCCTTGCCGTGCATTATCTTCCATGAGGTGATTGTCAGCAATACCTGCGGATGATTCGTGGGTTAAAGTTTAGTTTGATTTTAAAGTTAGTATTTGGCTATGACAACCGTTTATCATTATCCCAAATGTCGCAAATCACGTGCCGGTTTACAGTATGTGCAATCCCTTGATGCTGATGTGAAGGTAAGGGAATACATCCGTGAAGGTATAGCTGTGGCTGAACTCCGCGATATTGTACGCATGCTGGGGGTCGCTCCCTTTCAGCTCGTGCGAACTACTGAGGATTATTACCGCGAAAACCTGAAAGGGAAAGAGCTGTCTGATGAGCAATGGCTGAATCTGCTGTCGGAGCATCCCAGGCTCCTCCGCCGGCCCATAGTGGTAAATAACGGCCGCGCGGTGGTGGCCGACCCTCCCGAAAAAGCCGGAGAGATCATCAAATAGCTGCTGTTTGAACTTAAGTTTGCCTACCTTTGCACCTTGATTTATCCGGCCGCACCGGATAACAGTGAAGCCATTTATTTTTGTTAAAAATATTCAAATTCGTTTGTACCTCAATGCTTTACATGCATGAGGGCTCATTAATACTTAATAAATATGAAAACAAGAACAGAACATGACACCATGGGGAACATTGAAGTTCCGGCCGATAAATATTGGGGTGCACAAACTCAGCGCTCATTGCAGAATTTTAAGATTGGCGATGGCACCATGCCGGTTGAAATTATACGGGCATTTGCTGTGTTGAAGAAAGCTGCGGCATTTACCAACCGCGACCTTGGTGTACTTTCTGCAGAAAAGGCAGAACTTATTGGTAAGGTATGCGATGAAATACTGGCCGGTAAGCTGGACGATCAGTTCCCGCTGGTGGTTTGGCAAACAGGTTCGGGTACCCAGTCCAACATGAATGTTAATGAAGTGGTTTCCAATCGTTCGCATGTGCTGGCCGGTGGAAAGCTGGGCGAAGGCAAAAGCCCGGTACACCCCAACGATGATGTGAACAAGAGTCAGTCGTCAAACGATACCTTCCCCACGGCTATGAGCATTGCTGCTTATAAGATGGTGATGGAAGTGACCATACCCGGCGTTGAGAAGCTACGCGATACTATGAATGAGAAAGCAAAAGCTTTTAATGACATTGTTAAAAT
>JAQVEI010000417.1 GCA_028697695.1 Lentimicrobiaceae bacterium | reverse complement strand
CCTTGTTTTTCGTCTCGTGGCTAAAACCGGTGGTAAAGGAAAGCCTTGTCCTTATTCTAATTAAACTGGTAATGCCCTATTATTTTAAAACTAAAAAGGCAATCTTCAATTACTTGTCCTGCTCCAATGTTATGAATAATTAAATATCTGTCTTTATCAGTGGAACGTATTTTTGAAACGATGCCAATATGAGTAATTCCACCACCCAAATTCCAACAAACAATATCTCCGGGCAGATAATCTTTTGGGTCAAGAGAAATTTTCTTTTCGGTTCCCTTCCGTGAAAAAAAAGTCATTAGGTTTGGTACTCTTCTATGATCAATATTTTTATCAGGTTTGGTTAATCCCCAATTTTTAGGATACTTTTCAAAATTTGAAGCCATGTCTAAATGCACTTCTTTTTGCAGGTCGATTCCAAGTTTTCTGTAAGCCCGAATAACTACGTCAGTACAAACGCCTTTGCCTGATGGAACGTCTCCATTAGGATAGTTTATTTTAAAGTATGAAGGGTCATATTGAACTTTTTGATGAGTCAAAACCAGGGCTGAGTCGGCAAGTCGTTCGAAAAATGAAGTTTGTCCAAATCCTGACCCTAAAGTCAAAGCAAAGAAAAGGGAAAATGCAATTCGTTTAAACATAATTATGGTTATTAAGAGTTAGGTGTATAAAGTATTGCTATTTTAAAATTTTCTGTAAAAACACTGATTTCTTTATTAAACATATGGGTATTCAACCGCTTGTCTTCCAATGGCTTATTAACATTATATGCGCGCTGCATACCAGGCATACTTTTGTTGTAATTAGTTGAAAAAGTTCAAAAGTGTACGTTTATTCCGATAGCCCACAAATATATGCAAATCGCAGTGATACAACATCCTGCTTTCCGGACATTTTTTCACAAGAATTCATGGGCGTCTTTATTTTTCAAATTGCCTCTAATGGTTTCGGCTATGCTTAGTGCGGAAATACAAGGCACACTTCAATCTGTTTGCAGAATATTACTGACAAAATCGCTCTAAACATGATCGGCCTTGAATCCAGGTGTCTCCACACCAGAGTTATTCACTAGTACTTCCCGGCCCATACCTAAATGAAAATGTAAACCTTCCGGACTTAACTTTCTTTCAGTTGATCAAGGAAGTAGAAATCGAAAAGACTAACCCTTATTTAATAATTCAGGGAGGCGCTTTTCTCTTTTAAAAAAAACACCCCAAATATCGTTTCCAATATTGGGGTGCGGACAAATTAAACTGATTTTCGGGAAGCTATCTGTTGTTTATATTAATCGTCATACTGGTCTTCGAAGGCTTTAATAATATACTTCATCCTTTTCCAAATTAAGTTAGCCAGGTTGCTGTTTCCGTCAGGATCACCGGTATAAATTTCAATAATACCGTCCTGATTACCATCTGTGGCAGCGGTAATATCAACGCCACCGAATGCCGGGTTAAGCAAAGCCCTGAGATCAAACGACACGGTTAGCAATGCATTGCCGGCATCTTCAAGATTAAAGAGCTCATCAAATTCAATTTCCATCTCAACCTCGTTATCAGACCAAAAGACAAATGGTGTACCATCAATGCTTCCTTTAATAATGGCGGTCTTGCCGTACATTTCTGAGTTTTGGTTTTTGTTTTTGTCAAATTCAAACTCAATTTCATCGTAGGCAGCAGCAGGCAGCTCCACATTATTGACAAGGATAACTTCAAGTGGGTTTCCATCCTCCATCAGTTCAACCTCAAAAGGACCCTTAAGCTCAAAATCAGAGACAGCATTATCATCATTAAACAGTGGATCGTCATCATCAAACTCAAATTCAATTTCCGAGATGTTAATTTTAAAGCTTTCGAGCGCCAGGCCATCCGTCAGGACGGTCTTCAGGTCTGCAGATTTGGTTGTTGGATTGATGGATTTAAATTTAATAGCCGTTTTATTCTTCACCTCATCATCATCCTTGCTACATGAGGATAGTATGGCGAGCAGGGATAGAATCACTACTGTTTTCATTAGATTTAGCGTTTTCATTGGAATAGATTTTAGTTAAAAAATTATTGATTATACTTTAAAGACGCAAGATTTTGAAAAGGTGGTAATAAAAGAGGTATTTTTTAATGTTTCCTGAACATTCTATACGAAACAGACACATTAAAGCTGGCTGCAAAGCTTTTGGTTTTCTTAAAGTGGCCCGGCATGACGTCATCTCCCTTAAAGATATTTATCAGATTATAGGTAGTTCTAAGACCGGGCTTAACAATTATTCTATTGTTTAATATAATATTAAACTGGTAGCCGGCAAGCAGGCCATAATCAAGATTGGTATAACTGTTGTCAATACCAAATTTGTCTTTTCCCTGTAATACTTCGGCCATTTCCAACTTTGCAACATACCCTCCAAAAATAGCATTCCCCGGAATTTTATCAATATCCCAACAGTAGAATGTCTGAAACTTTAAGTAGTTCAATTTGATGTTTTTGTCTATATACCGGGCATTTATATATTGCTCGTAGTTTTGACCTGTTTCTGATTTCACCAGGAACTCCAGTCCAATCTGATGCCGGCCATTCAACTCTAATGTGGCTGAAGCACCGATATCCTGATGGAAAGTAGGCCGTGTATTCCCCAACTTTTTAGGATCGAGACCATTGCGTGTTTCATAGTTTAGCAACCATGTATTCTTGTATCCATATACCACCCCAATTTCTGCAATCCGGAAAGTGTGACCTGTTGATTTGAGATGTGAAGAATGGGTGGAGGTTTGATTTTCTCTTAAATTGGAAGAAAAAGCATCATTGGCGAACAGGAGATAATTACCATGAAAAGAAAGAGGTTGAATCCGATGAACAGTAATGCCCGCATTATCTTTAGCTATTTTTTCGGCATTTTTGAATTCTCGTGATGCCCACTTATCGACCAAGGGGTTACCGCTAATAATTTCCGTAATGCCTTCATCCTTTCTGTTTTCCGTTAATGCTGCCGATGTGACTTCTGAACCAGTGGATGGTGGGCTTTGATTGGTATGGCTTGCAGAGGGGGCGTCAAATGCTGCTGAGCGGAGCTTACTTGTTTCCCTGGTTTTCTCTTTTACAGGAATCGTTTCATCTGGTATCTCTTTCACTGTTGTACGTTCTTCTATAGACTGTCCATAAAAAATGACAGGTTGATCAACCTGATCCGTAATGTGTTTCACCGGCAAAATCACCAACAGGAGAACCGCAGTTGCAACCAGAAAAGACTTAAGATATCTCATTGCGACTGTCCCGCC
>JAQVEI010000416.1 GCA_028697695.1 Lentimicrobiaceae bacterium | reverse complement strand
GAGCAATATTGTTGGTTTCTTCTCTGAATTCGCGGGTTAAATCACCCGATGCCTGCTTTATCTCATTGATGACACGCCCCATTTTTCGTGCAATTTCAGGTAGTTTTTTTGGCCCGAAGATTAAAAATATTGCCAAAAGGATAACAAATAGTTCTCCACCACTTATGTCAAGAAATAAAAGTAAACCCGGGTACATGTGTTCAATGTAAATTAGATTACAAAAGTACAAATTTTGCTGCCTTCATCACATTTAGCGGTTTTATTTGATGAAAATCCGGCTTCTATGCAAAGAATGCATATAGCGATTCCATTGAGAATAGGGCTTGGTGAGTTGTTAAATTCTTATTAACCGTGTCGATTATAATTTCATCCACACCGAATCCAGGAAATATTTTTTTGAATCCGTAAAATCGGCTACTACTTTAAATCCATATTTTCTGGCAAGGTGGTGTATGGTTTTCAGGTCAAACTTACGTGAAACCTCCATAAATACGGGCTCTGATTTCTCAAATGAAATTACCTTATCTGCCACGGCTATCTTTACTTTTTGATCGCAGGAAGAAATAAGATAGCTTTTTGCATATCCGCTGATCGGGTTATAGGTGGCGTGATGCTCAAACCTGTTGAGGTTAAAATCAGCCTTAAGCTCATCATTTAGCCGTCGAAGCAGGTTTAAGTTGAAATCACGTGTCAATCCATGAGGATCATCGTAGGCTGCCATGATTACCGAAGGAGATTTCTTGAGGTCGAACCCTAAAAGTGCCGTATCACCTTTATGCATAAAGCCAGCAAGCCCGGTGAGGAAAGAATCCATCTCATCCGGCAAATAATTGCCAATATTGGCACCCAGAAACAGCACCGCTTTTTTAAACCCTGAATATCCATTTATTCGATGTAAAACTTCAAAATAATCTCCCAGACGTGGCATTATATTTAAAGATGGCAAATCCCGTTTGAGGTTTTTCTGCAAAGCCTCAATGGCCTGATTACTAATATCTACCGGTATGTAAGTGATATCCGCATTGGTTTTGATAAGCGCTTTGAGCAATATCCGGGTTTTAAAGCCATCGCCCGAACCAAGTTCAAATAATTCAAAAGTTTCGTCTTTGTTGTTTGTCAATGCATTGATAATAGCTGTGCTTTGATTGGCGATGATTTCCTGTTCGCATTTAGTAGGGTAGTACTCAGGCATTTGCATGATCTGCTCAAAGATACGGCTTCCTCTGGCATTATAGAAATACTTTGCTTTCAGACTTTTTGGTGAACTCCCTAATCCGGCAAGAGTATCGCTGAGCAGGGTATCGGTTTGTGTCAGGGTTTGCATAGGTCAGGTCTTAAATATCGGGTTAAGTTCAGTGAGCGGCATATTTTCAGGGATACCGGTTTCATAGGGGTTCTCAGGGTCATTGCTCCATTCATACCATCCACCATCAAAAACGGCAACATCCGGGTAGCCCATGAGCCAGGCATTAAAGAAGGCTTCACTTCCACGCCAGCCGGTGCCGCAATAAAAGGCAAGCCGTTTATCAGGGGTAATGCCGGCAGCATTCCAAAAAGCCTGTATTTCGGTATATTCACGCATGGTGTTGTCCACGTTTCGATAATTTTCCATGTGATAGGCATCACTGCCGCAATTGCCAAATACTGCTCCCGGTATTCGTCCTTTTTTCTCAATGTAGTTGTAGCCGCTCACCTCACCAATATATTCCGGCCAGCTTCTTATGCATACGAGTTCACCATGTGGGTCATCCAGTAACATTTTGGCTTCGTTGATATCAACAACTATTGATGGCATGGCTGGAATAACACTCCCAAAACTTGTTTGAGGTTGTATTGGTTGTATGGTAGTTTCGGTATCATAACCGGCATCAATCCACGACTGATATCCACCGTTAATAACTCTTACATCTTTCACCCCGGCATACATCATTGCAAACGCACAGCGGATGGCTCCTATATCACCTGCAGCACTTCCCGGAAAAGGATCATTATTGTCAGGAAACATATATTTCCCGTATAAAATTACGACTGTATCTGAAGTTATTCCATGCCCGAGCAAAGCAGCTTCAAGCTCCCCGGGTGTACGTAAATTCCATGTTTCAGGGCTTTCAATTGCCAAAGTATCCATGGAAATGGCTCCGGGAATATGACCGCTTGAATAAGCTTCGGGATTGCGATAATGGGCATGGACGAGAACCACTCTTTTTTGGTCAAACTCCGTGTTTTGCCGGTCAATAATAGATTTGACCCACCAGGGGGGCACCAGCTGGCGAAAACGGGGTAAGTAATCCATGGGCAAAGCATCGTTGGGAACCCATGCATCCTGAAAATCTTTGTAAATAATAACTTTTTTATATCCGGCAGTTGAAAACATATCAGCAACCTGAATGGAATCATTTTCGTCCTCAGCATATATAACAATATCGTTCTCAGACAGTATCCCTTTTGATCTCACAATTTCAATCCAATCGATATAAGCTGTCCATTTTACCGGTAAACAGCGTGCTCCTTTAATATGGCCGGGGCGGTGCTGTCCTTGCCTCGTCCACCCATTGTATGCATCGGGCGATCTGGCATCAATAAGTTGCGTATTGGCGCTGTTTAATAGTAGTAATAATGCTTCTGTGGATATGATACTGTAATTTCCCATGAAGTGTAGTTTTACGGATTTGTTTCTATATTTATTGCATGTTCGAATGATGAAAAACCCTGCAATCGCCCGAACTTATCAGAAAGATATAACTAACTGCATGGATGGATGCATGAATGCTGTTCCATGAAACATCTCCATCCCGCTGCAATTCATCTTCCGTTTATGCCTTACTTTCAGAATCTGACATTACTGGCCTTTTTTTAGCGTGTTAGGGATTTGCCGGATTGTGTTCAAATGTTTTGATACCATTAGCGTTATCAAAAAGTGTGAAAAACTGGCTTAAATCCTCGTAAAAACAACCCGTGTAACTTTTTATTGTTCATATAGAGCTGATAATCAAATGTTAATTGTCACAATACAATTTGCATTGAAGTTCGGAAAGAAGTGTTCGGTATAAGCGGGCTGTTGTTTTTCCACCTCAATGTATCCACACATTTTTTATTTGTCAGCAAAGTATAGGCAAAGAAAAAGCCCGGCATCAATCTGCCGGGCTTTGTAATGGTGTGCCGTGCATGGTAATTAACTTGGTGGTGAAAGTCCACTATGGGGGTTTGTAATCGCCAACCATTAGCTGAGGGCAAGGGTGTCCATCGCGAGATGGAATCTGAAGGAAGCCGTAGGCAAAG
>JAQVEI010000415.1 GCA_028697695.1 Lentimicrobiaceae bacterium | reverse complement strand
CCTCAATTTTGCCAATCCTTTCGTGTGGCTTTTCTGGGTTTCGGTCATGGTAACCGTAAGCTCAAGGGCCGGTGGAACCACCACAGATACCCAGGCTTTTTTTGCCGGAACCCTGATTACCATCTTCTCTACAGATATACTTAAGGTACTTATTGCCAGCCGGTTAAAACGTTACCTAAAACCCAGGGTTCTTATTTTTATCAACCACGCGGTAGGCATACTGCTCGTTATTTTTGGCATTTACCTGGTGGTAAGAACTTTTATTCATTTTTGAGTATGCCGGGTGTTTCACCCTGAAGTTCATTCTCTGCAAGCACCATCATATCCTTAATATTCAACTGTAATGTTTTTTTATTGTTGAAGTCGTTCTCCTCAATATGATAGCATATATTAAATGCACGACTGTCCCTGATGTGCCTGTCATGATGCCCCTGCTGAAAAGCTATGCAGGGAAAGGGTTGACTACTGATTTGTTTATGATATACCATTAGCTTTAAATGGTTTTTACCCACGATGCGTCCTGAACCACTGTCATACACGTTTTCGGTTTTGAACACCGGAGCCATGTTGCCGGGGCCGAAAGGGGCAAACTGTTTAAGGATGCGGTAAAATTTTGAATTGATGCTATCGAGGTTGATGCACAAATCAACTTCAACCTCCGGTATCATCATTTCATCTGTAAGTTCTCTTTGGCCTATGGATTCGAATCTTTCTATAAACTCTTTCAGATTTTCCTCTTTCATAGCCAATCCTGCTGCATAAGTATGCCCGCCAAAATGCTCCAGCAAATCGCTGCATTCATCTATAGCATTGTAGATATCGAAATTTTTAATGGAACGTGCCGAGCCTGAAACCAATCCATTTGACCTG
Source organism: Lentimicrobiaceae bacterium (assembly GCA_028697695.1). GTDB lineage: Bacteria > Bacteroidota > Bacteroidia > Bacteroidales > Lentimicrobiaceae > Lentimicrobium. Next base: position 2,412 of record JAQVEI010000415.1, on the reverse strand, counting down.
GTAAGCACTATGGTTGGACGATAATAGGTTTCAACAAGGCGTGAGGCAACGATGCCCACCACCCCTTTATGCCATTGCTCATTATACACTACGGTTGTACGACTGTTTTTCAATCGTTCTTCCGTTTTTATCTGCTCAAGGGCCATTTCAGTGGTTTGTCCGTCCAAATCACGACGGGTAGTATTGAAATCATTGATCTGAATCCCAATTTCTTCAGCTTCCTGAATGGTTTCGCTGATAAGCAGCTTTACGGAATTTCTGCCACTTTCTATTCTCCCGGCCGCATTGATGCGGGGTCCAACCAGGAATACAAGATCCGATATACTCAATTCCCGATTAAAGATGCACTTGTTTTCCTGCTTGTCGCGAAGGTCTTTTTGCTTATCATTTTGCCGGATGATGTTAGAAAATTTCAAAATGGCTTCGAAACCCGCGCGTGGGTTGGAATTGATGGCTTTTAATCCGTAATAGGCCAGTATCCGGTTTTCACCGGTAATGGGTACTATATCGGCGGCTATGCTTACTACCACCAGATCCAGGTATTTGGTAATGCTGTTAAAGTCAATTGCCCGTTTTTGCGCCAGCGCCTGAATGAGCTTAAAGCCTACCCCGCAACCCGATAGCTCTTTGAACGGATAATCGCAATCGGGCCTTTTGCTGTCCAGAACAGCTACTGCAGGAGGCAGTACAATATCCGGACGGTGATGATCGCACACTATAAAATCAACACCCAGTTCATTTGCTTTTTTTATTTTCTCAACAGCTTTAATACCACAATCCAGCGCTATAACCAACTTAAATCCATTTTCTGCGGCATAATTAATAGCGGGATACGAAATGCCATACCCTTCCCGATACCTGTCCGGTATGTAATAATCAATATTGGTGTGGCCTGCTTCCTTTAAAAAGGTGTAAACCAGGGCCACTGCTGTAGTACCGTCCACATCGTAATCGCCGTAAATCATCACCTTTTCTTCCCTCTCCATGGCCTGCAGTATGCGTTCTACCGCCTTATCCATATCCTTCATCAGGAAAGGATCATGCAGGTTATCAAGTGAGGGCCTGAAAAAACTTCGTGCCTCTTCGAAAGTGTAAATACCACGTTGTACTAGTAGCTCTGCCAGGTTGGGCTCTATATTCAATGCATCAGCCAATGCATCCACCTTTTCAGGATCACCCCTTTCCTTCATTACCCATCGCTTTTGCATTTTTTTTCTTTTTTAAAGGGTAAAAATAGGGATAAAGCAGCAAAGAAGCCAATATTTACCTCAATAATTTTCGGCAACCACGTTTTGTAAATCAGAAGCACATTGAAAATTCAACCAATAAGCTACAATTTAACTACTTTTGCAGCATGATAACAATCGATAAAACCATAAATTCTCTTGATCTGGCCGAAGTTTGTTTTGTGTGCGATCTGAAGCAGTGTAAGGGAGCCTGTTGCGTGGAAGGAGATGCCGGAGCCCCTCTGCTGGAAGAAGAAATTGGACAGCTTGAAGATGAACTGGAATATATAAAACCCTTCATGCGTAAGGAAGGCATCATTGAAACGGAAAAAAACGGTATTTTCGATTTTGATGTTTCCGGTAACTATGTAACGCCTTTGGTAAATGGCAGAGAATGTGCGTTTGCCTATTTTGATGAACAAGGCATAGCAGGCTGTGCCATCGAAAAAGCATGGGAAGCGGGAAAATCTACACTAAGAAAACCTATTTCCTGTCATTTGTACCCTGTTCGCATCAATAAGTACCGGGATTTTGATGCCGTGAATTATGATAAATGGCACATATGTGATCCCGCTTTAAAGCATGGTAAAAAATTAAAAGTACCGGTGTATCGCTTCCTGAAAGTAGCGCTCATCCGCAAATATGGAGAGAAATGGTATAATGAACTTTGCCAGGTGCTTGAAAATCAGGAAATAGAAAAATAACATTTGAAATGAACTGACCCATGCCGCAATTAAAGGGTAGGTGATACCAAAAAACCCTGACAGGAATTAATATACCTGCCAGGGTTTTTATTGTAAAAGGGTTGTTTACACAACCTTCACTGCTGCCAGATTTTCCAGTTCTTTGTCGATGTGGAACATTCCGGCCTTATCGTTACCAACAAGGTTGATTTTGTCAAGAATCTCGTGCATGGTACTTTCTTCTTCGATCTGCTCGTTGATATACCATTGCAGGAAGTTACCCGTCGTGTAATCTTTTTCCTCCATACACAATCCATAAATTTTGTTGATGGACTCCGAAATAAAGACTTCATGCTTAAGCACCTGTTCGAACACGTCTTTAAGCGATGAAAAGTCAGTTACAGGCACTTCCAGAGGTGACAATCTGGCATACCCTCCCCGATCATTTACATAATGCACCAGTTTTAACATATGCATCCTCTCTTCATCCGATTGTTTATAAA
>JAQVEI010000414.1 GCA_028697695.1 Lentimicrobiaceae bacterium | reverse complement strand
TTTTATCGTAATGGAGACGCCTCCGATTAGGTGTGTTGTATTCAAAAACGCAATCAAAAGAAGCAATTTAAAATCAATACCAGTGAATATGACCGTATGGCAGATCATATAGGTGAGTTTCCGCTGGTGATGGTATCACCTTATGATCGTGACTTGATTAATGAAGGCAGTGAATTGAGACGAAAATACATGGATGCGGTCATTTCACAGTTCGACCGTCTGTATCTCCAGGATCTTATCACCTACAATAAGGCCATGGCTCAACGCAATGCCTTGCTGAAGAGTTTTGATGAAAATCGCTATTTTGACAAGGATTCTCTGGAAGTATGGTCGGAGAAAATGGCGGCACCAGCGGCAAGGATTTTTGCCAGACGAAATGTTTTTATAGACGGCTTCATTCTGGTATTTCAGCGGTATTTTGACTTTATCTCCCAGGGTCGGGAGAAAGTCGATATTAAACATCACTCTGATCTTGCTGAACAGGATTTAAGGACATTGTTGAATCAAAATCTCCAAAAAGATCTGGCGTTAAGGTATACTACCAAAGGAATTCATAAAGATGATCTGGAGTTTACCATTGATAACTATGCTGTTAAAAAATTTGGTTCACAGGGCCAACAAAAATCATTCGTTATAGCCATCAAACTTGCGCAATTTGAATATACTCATCAGGTGAAGGGATACAAGCCAATTCTGCTTTTTGATGATATCTTCGACAAACTCGACAATGATCGTGTAGCTCAACTGGTAAAGCTGGTAGGTGATAATAGTTTTGGACAGGTATTTATAACCGACACTCAACCTGAACGTATCCACAAGATTTTTGAGGCTAATCCGATAGATCATCGTATATTTGAGGTAAAATCAGGCAGTATAGTACAATTAATCTGAATACCAAATGGCAAATTTCCGCAAACGAAGTAATGAGTTGTCTTTACGCGAAGCCATTGAAGATATGCTGAATGCTTACCATTATATGGATAAGATGAATGAAATGCATATTATTACCCAGTGGGATAAGATAGTAGGACGCATCATTGCCCGTGAAACCAAAAATTTGTTTATTCGTAACCGGGTTTTATATGTGCGTTTAAATTCGCCCGTGCTAAAGGATGAACTAGGCTATGAGCGTACGCGCCTAATCAAGAAGTTAAACAAAAGTGCGGGTGCTGAAGTAATTACCGATATTGCCTTCTTGTAATATAAATAGTTTAACCCACGAATTTTCAGTCTTCGTTCCCGGCTCTTGTATGCTGAAATATTTCTGCCGAAACTGTTAACTGCAGATAAAAAAACTGGTTTAAACCGGTATTGAGTTTGTTCTGGATTTGTTTGAGCGTCTGGGATGGCTTGAAAACGCAATAGCCTGCCTGAAGCTGCGCTTGAGGATAAACTTTATACTTTATGATTAGATCATTTTCTATCCCTAAATTCCGCTTACTGCCAACTTTATCTGCCTGAGCAAAGTAGTGAACAGTGTTGGCTATATTTAACTTGTCCGAAGCTCTGAATGAGGCATACAGATAACCTCCTATAAAGCCCTGGTCTTCTGTGTTTTTGTAAGGATTGGTAAAATAATCCATCTCTCCGGAATAGGAGTGGCGGTTTCCATACAACAGGTCAAAACGATGATCGGAGCTTTGTGAAGAGGAATGCTGGCTGTTGCCCGACATATAGCTTATTCCGCCTCCCAGAGTTACCATACCTGTTTTCACGGATATATCTGCTTCAGTCAGTAATGCATTCACATTTTTACCCGCTTCTGACTTACCCCATTGATAATATCCATGAGCCCATAAGTTATACCTGCCACCGTTGAACCGAAAATAAATTCCACTCGTATTTTTGTAACGCATGGTATTGCTGGTATCACTAATTGTTTTGCCTGAGGAAATATGTAATAATGATAAATTTAACTTTTGAAAACTGCGGTTCAGCCATATAAAGTTCAGGTTTTTAATGCGTTGTTCAGGATAGTAGTTGTTCGAAATGCTTTCGTTCAGATTATTCTAGGTAGCACCAATATGGAGGTTTATCTGTTGCAGTTTTAGCCTGGCAGTGAGAGCATCGTAAGATAAACCGTTTTGATTCCAGTTTCGGTTACCGAGAAGTCGTTTGCTGTCGTAATCCAACACCTGTCTGCCGGCTTTCAGCCAGGCGTAATCACCTAAAGCCAGTTCCACATAGCCTTCATATAAATCCAAGGAAGGGCTGTTACTTATTCCGCTGGCATTCATTACCGGCTTATCCCCCCAAATATAAACATGTTGCGGAGTGATTTTAATATTAAAATTCCCGGCATTGTAAGCAATGCCCAGTCGGCTGCGTTGTGAAACTAAAATAGCAGGAGAATCATCGGCCTCTGCCAGTCTGCTGTATCCATCTCTTATTTCGAGCCTGGGACGTACTTCAGCCTCAATCAGGAACTGCGCCTGCAGCAATAACGGAAACATTGAAGCCATGAAAATTAAAATATAAAATTTCATTTTTTAGTTTTTTAAAACAAAAGTAGAAATATATTTAAGATAAATAAATATATGCATCGGCTTAACAGGGATTAAATCACCTGTGAAGAATTGATTCAGGTTGCTATCGATATGGAATTAAACCGGTTCGAATCCATGCAAATCAAAATATAAGATTTTGTATTTAATATAGTATGTTTTATTGCTTTATGACAAAAAAACGTAATAGCTTTGCAAAGCAATTTGAAATTACATAATTTACTAATTAACAGTTACTTAACATGCCATTTGTTCCTAAGGAAAAGGTCTTTTCCCGCAGTTGGTTTATCTCCTATGCACTTATAGTTGCCGGAGCTTTCATCCTTGCCTCAGGTTTTGTGTTTTTTATTAACCCTTACAATATCGTCACTGGCGGTGTTTATGGTATCGGTATAATCGTCCATCATCTCACGGCCGGTTTGTTTTCGTTCTGGCCCAATGGCATTCCTATTGGGCTTGTTGGCCTGGCTTTGAATATTCCACTAACCTTAATTGGTATTAAAATACTGGGCCCGAGGTTTGGTGTAAAAACAGTAATCGGATTCTTTCTGGCTTCTTTTTTCATGGACACACTTACCATGATAGTGGGTGAAAATGACCCACTGGGTTTGTCGGATGAAGTTTTTATGTCAGTGATCTTTGGCGGAGTGCTTATTGGATTTGGATTGGGATTAATTTTTAAATCCAAGGCCACTTCAGGAGGTTCCGATATTGTAGCCATGATAATCAGCAAATACACAGCCTTGCCTTTGGGGCAATTGTTGATATACATCGATTCCG
>JAQVEI010000413.1 GCA_028697695.1 Lentimicrobiaceae bacterium | reverse complement strand
AATATCCTATAAACGGGATGAACGATATTATCCGCTTCAACGTATCTAACTATATCCAGAAAATGGATAATCCAAAAGTGCCCCTGTTTATTCTTTCGGAGGAAGACAGCCTCCAAACAGTTGAAGGAGAAAAAATTTATTACATCAACTTTATCCTACAGTTTAAACATGAAGATCAATCAGAATACAAGCGTTACCGTATTGTGCTTAATCGCAACGGGATAAGCGAAATTGAAACTTTCACTGCCTGAAAAACTTATAACTGCCAACGCGTTGACACCAACAAATGCCTGCCCTGACTGTATTCGGAGGAATTGGGTCACGCCGCCTCAAATGCCTGCCATTTAATGCTTTAATCTAATTGCATTGAATACTTGCTTTGGCTTTGTTGAATATTTATGACCCGGGCGAAGACAAACTACCGGAAAATGCAGTTGGTATTTGTGTAAAATTTGGGATTTTGGAAACACAGCAGGTAAAGAGCCGGCATGAACCAATCCTCCCGTTATTTGTTATTTCATCGCTTGCAATAGTAAGGAATTCAGGCCTTTCAAAGTGAATTGGACTGAAAATAATCCGGATGATTTCCACAAGGAAGTCCAAAAAAAAATTGTGCTTTTAAACAAAACTTTATATCTTTCCCTAACTTAACGTCCATAAAATTAATTCAATACTCATGCAGGAAACCACACCCTACAAGCCCAAAAATCATGTACGTATTGTTACAGCCGCCTCGCTTTTCGATGGTCACGATGCTGCCATTAATATAATGCGGCGCATTTTACAGTCTTCCGGGGCCGAGGTGATTCACCTGGGTCACGACCGCGCTGTGCAGGAAGTGGTGCAGTGTGCCATTCAGGAGGATGTACAGGCTATTGCCATCACCTCCTATCAGGGAGGGCATATGGAATACTTTAAGTATATGTACGATTTGCTTAAAGAGGCCGGTAGTGGTAATATTAAAATATTTGGTGGCGGGGGAGGCGTTATTCTGCCTCACGAAATAGAAGAACTACACCAATACGGCATTGCCCGCATCTATTCTCCAGATGATGGACGCACCCTGGGCCTGCAGGGTATGATAAACGACTTGTTAAAAAAAGCAGATTTCCCGGTAGGAAATACCCGGGATATAACACCGGATGATATCCGCCAAGGCAATACCCGCGCCATTGCTTCATTAATTACTGCTGCTGAAAATAACCCTGAAAGCATAAAGGAGCTTATTGCAACTTTATCACAAACCTGCAAGGGTTTGACCAGCCCGGTTTTGGGTGTCACCGGTACCGGTGGAGCCGGTAAATCATCGCTTGTGGATGAGTTGGTAAGGCGTTTTTTACAGTCGAATCCAGACATGAAAATGGCGATACTCTCAGTAGATCCCACGCGCCGCAAAAGCGGGGGAGCATTGCTGGGCGACCGCATCCGAATGAATGCCATCAATACGCCCCGCGTTTTTATGCGCAGCATGGCTACCCGGCAGGCACACCGTGCCCTGTCGAAATACATCAGCGATGCAGTCTGCATAGTGAAAAATTCCGGCTTCGACCTGGTGATACTTGAAAGCTCCGGTATTGGACAAGGTGATACCGAAATAGTGGATTATGCCGATATGTCACTCTATGTGATGACACCCGAATATGGCGCAGCCTCTCAACTGGAAAAAATTGATATGCTCGATTTCGCAGATGTAATTGCCATAAACAAATCAGACAAACGGGGCGCAGCCGATGCTTTGCGCGATGTCAGGAAGCAATACACCCGAAACCATCTGCTTTGGGATGCCGATGTTGAGCAATTGCCCGTTTTTGGCACTATGGCCTCGCAATTTAACGATGCGGGAGTGAATAAACTCTACAACTACCTGGTCAACATGATGAATGAGCAATCGGGCACCGGTTTTAAAGCCGGCAGGGTTGCCCCCGAAGATGAGCAAGGCAGTAATTTGATTATTCCGCCCTCACGAATTCGTTATCTTTCTGAAATTGCCGAAACTGTCAGGAATTACAACAAGAAAACAGAGCAGCTTGCCAACACTGCTGCAGACCTGCAGGCCATTGAACACGCCCTGGGAATGGTGAAAAATGAAAGAGGCAAAGCTGTAGAAATTTTAAAAGAGGAGTCTGAAACATTACGAAAGGAGCTGGGAGCAGAAAACCTGCATCTGCTCCAAAGCTGGGAAGAAAAGAAGAAAAAATACCGGGATGAAGCTTATGTTTTTTCGGTCAGGGATAAAAAAATCAGCGTCGAAACACATACCGAATCGCTTGCGCATACAAAAATTCCCAAAATAAGCATGCCGCGTTATCGGAGTTGGGGCGATATCTTAAAATGGTCGCTACGTGAAAATGTGCCTGGTGAATTTCCTTTTGCTGCCGGTGTTTATCCTTTTAAACGTGAAAATGAAGACCCAACGCGCATGTTTGCCGGAGAAGGCGGTCCGGAACGTACCAACAAACGTTTTCACTATGTTTCTAAGGGAATGCCTGCCCGCCGGCTATCCACCGCTTTTGATTCGGTAACTCTGTATGGTGCCGACCCGGATGTACGTCCGGACATTTATGGCAAAATTGGCAATGCCGGCGTTTCCATCGCCTGCCTTGATGATGCAAAAAAACTTTATTCAGGCTTTAATCTTGTAGATGCAGCCACATCGGTGAGCATGACCATCAATGGACCTGCCCCTACCCTGGTCGGATTTTTTATGAATGCTGCCATAGATCAGCAATGCGAAATTTACATCAAAAAACATGGCCTGGAAACCGAAGTTGAACAGAAGATTAAGGAAATATATGCTGAACGGGGCACTACAAGACCCGCCTATCAGGGCAAACTACCGGAGGGCAATGATGGACTGGGGTTAATGCTGCTGGGAGTTACCGGCGATAAAGTACTGCCGAAGGAAGTATACCAAAAAATTAAGGCCGATACCATGGCCAAGGTCCGTGGCACAGTGCAGGCCGATATACTGAAAGAAGATCAGGCACAAAACACCTGTATCTTCTCTACCGAATTTTCGTTAAAAGTGATGGGCGATGTACAGGAGTATTTCAACACTCACAAAATCAGAAACTTCTATTCGGTTTCCATATCGGGCTATCATATTGCCGAAGCCGGGGCCAATCCCATTACCCAACTCGCGCTAACACTGGCCAATGGCTTCACTTACGTGGAATATTACCTTGCCCGTGGCATGAAAATCGACGATTTCGCCCCCAACTTTTCTTTCTTCTTCTCCAATGGCATCGACCCGGAGTATGCTGTATTGGGCCGGGTGGCGCGCTTAATATG
>JAQVEI010000412.1 GCA_028697695.1 Lentimicrobiaceae bacterium | reverse complement strand
GGTCTTATAGGCGGTGAAGGCGCACAAAGGCTATGTGGATTTGCAATAAGTAAGGATGCACAATTTTTACTTGTCGGCACTGATGTTGCCGGATATTGGTCATCCTATAACGGCGGCAAGACTTGGGAACCCGGCTATGGCGGTCTTCACTCAAGAGGAGTTTTTGATTTTGCAATTGACCCAGTCAATGAAGACAGAGTTTTAGCGTTTGGCGGTTACGACAGATTACATGAAACTAATGGCATATATTTGTCAGTAGATAAAGGTCGCAGCTGGAAAAAGGTTCTTGAACAAAAAGGCGCTATGATGAAGCGTGATTTCAGGCAACAGATAGCATTTGACCCAACATCGTACAACGAAGAAAAAAATATGTGTATGGTTGCATATTGGTCAAGACCATGGCATCTTCAAATGTATCCTACAACCACAGCTTATTTTGATGAAAGTAAGATAGAAATGTCGGAAACAGATAGAAAGGGCCTCTGGAAAACAGAAGATGGTGGTGAAACATGGTTCCTTGTAAATGACAAAATGTCAGACGGTGTTGTAAAAGTAAACCCCGAAAATGGCACAGTATATGTTGGAAATTTCAATGGTTTCCACAGAAGTGTTGATGGAGGTAAAACCTTTGAAACAGTACTCGGCGGTTCTATGATATATGGACTTGATGTTATTGATACGTACCCAAATCGTGTTTATGTTAATGATTATATAGGTGTTTTAATATCTGATGATTCAGGAAAAAACTTTTCAAGAGTAGAAAGCAAAAATTTTCCTGCGTCCTACGATATTAATAATCCTGACAGGATAGTAAAGGGTTTAAAGGTAAGTCCATTAAACCCAAATAACATGGTTATAGCAGATTTCCAAGGTTCTTCGAGGTATATCAGTGCAAAATATTATTCAACCGACGGCGGTAAAAATTGGTCAAAGTCAAACTATGATAATTCAGACGACTTTTTCAAAGCTAACAATCGTGACACCAATTTCTTGTGGTCACCAATTGATGAAAACAAAGTTTGGGCTTTTGGTGGCGACTGGGTAGTAAGTTCAATTGATGCAGGTAAAACATACAAGTGGGACTATAACGGTGGTGCTGCAGTGTGCGTAACTTCAAGAAGTGAATTTAATTTGTATAACCCAGATTTATTCTACTACGGCTCGCAAGACTTCCATGGTGCTTTCACAAAAGACGGTGGACAAACATGGAAACATATCTGGAAAGCTACCGGTTCTCAAGGTGCAGGATTTGTATATGGCGCATATGCTGCTGACGAAAACACACTCATTTGTATGGCATCTACACTAAGGTCAATTGATGGTGTTGGAACCGACTCTGACTGGGATGGTGTTCGCGAAATTCGTGTTTCCCGTGATGGCGGCGAAACTTGGGTTAAAACCGGAGTATATAAATTAGATAATCATGCTAAAAAATGGTCGGAAAGATGTTATCAATCACCAACAGATCCAAATGTACTTTTTGCTGCGAATTTCAGAAGCGATGACTATGGATACACATGGGAAAAAATGGAGAATTGCAACGTTGTATTTGCTCACAACCCTTACGGCAGAAAAGAACTTTATGGCGCATATAAAAACAATGTAGTTGTATCTTACGACAACGGTGCTACATGGGAAAAATTTGTGGATGTATTAATACCCGAATCAATTAAAGATAAACCCGAGCAAGTTGAAATTTGGGATGTTGCAGTCGATGGTATTAACAATATTGTTTACTACATATCGGGAACATACAGCACAGGTGCATATTTTGCAAAAGTTCAAAATGGTGTTACCACCGATCTTACAAACAACATTGTAAAGACAAATTACGGAAAGAGATTTGAATTATGCGCAGTTGACCCAAGATACCCAAATGTAATATATATAGGTGGCTGTGGAAGCGCTTATAATGAAGAAAACGGAGTTCAACGCTCGGTAGATGGTGGTGAAACATTCCAAGTTTTATCTGCAAACGGACTTGATAACACCATTGTTAAAGAAGGACCTGCTGGTGGGTTCTTGGTTCGTGACTTGCTTGTTCATCCTACAACAGGAGAACTTTGGGTTATGAATAGTACAAGAGGTTGGTCGAAAATTAAACCACCATATGAAAATTGAACAGATTAGTTCTGATGTTCAAGCCTTAATCTCAATAATGAGATTTGTAAAACAGGAGGGATTTAATGAAAAGGATACTTTCGCAAATAACACTTACTTTGTTTTGCATACAGCTTTTTACTGCATATAATCCTTCGACTAATGTATATGCAGCAAATGCACCTTTAACCAATTTAGTTGAAAACGGCGATATGGAAGTGGATGATGTACCTGTAGGATGGACAGTTTCATCCTCTTCTGCAGGCTCAAAGCTTGAAATTGTAACAGATACTGAAGATTCAAGCAATCGTGTATTACGGTTTGATGGAACTGCAAACACCGGCACTATTTCATTTATGTCCTACAGCGAGCCTTTAGCTAATGGGAAAGAGTATTATTATACTTATAAAATCAGAATTGCCAAAAACGATTCTAATACAGGACCTCTTTATGCTTACGTAGGTATTAATACAACATCGGTTACTGATTATGCAAGACCACCACTTTCAAAGGAGTGGGTTACTCGCTCTGGGCAAGTGGTTGGTGCCAATAATAAATTAAGCTTTAAAGTAATATCAAACCAAGGTTCACAAAGCTCTAATGTAACCAAAGTCATTTACGAAATTGATGATATTGTGATTTGCGATATGTCAGGGGCAGAGGTATTTAATCCTGTAACTGAATTAAATGGCGCAACACTAAGATGGAAAACGGGTATAATAAATAAGGACGGTGCGTTGTATGCAAGACCTGACAGTACAGCAACTTTTGCATTAAACCCGCCTTTCGGACATGAAATTGAAACAGTTGATGTTAATGGTGTAACGGTAATTCCTGAAAATGGCTTATACAGCGTTAATATACCAAGTGACCTCGAAGTTTATATAAATGTAAATTTAAAAGAGGACAGTGGAGTGCCTCGCATTGTATCTACTAATCCCAAAAGCGGAATTTTAAATGCTGACCCTCAAAATATGATTTTGACTGTAAGCTTCGACAGAAATATGGATATAAGTTCAATGACGCCTGAAAATATTAAAGTATCTCCAAATGCCTCATTTAAAGTAGAAGAAGCGGATACAGAATTTAGCTATAATCTTGTATTTGAGGAACTTAAAGAAGCTACGGAGTATGAGGTGGTTTTCACTGAGAACTTATTGTCCGATGCAGGTATTGCAATGGAAGAATCATTAAC
>JAQVEI010000411.1 GCA_028697695.1 Lentimicrobiaceae bacterium | reverse complement strand
TGGTTGACCCTCTGCTGCCTTTAGTAAACGGGTATGTAGCGTTTAATTTCAAAATGTGGTTTTGAATTGGATTATTTCAGATGGTTAAGCCGATCGAAAAATAATTAGTGTTGTAAACCACATAGCTGCTCAGCGAAAGCGAGCACATTGAAATTAAGCTTTGAAAAAGCCTGCATGAAAGCGAAAAGTAAGGAAAACTTCATTCCTGGTATTTTATAAATCATCAAAAAATATCCTTAAACAATAAGGATGAGTATATATATGTGCATTATTTATGGTAGGGAGGGCATAAAAGAAGGTAAGATGGCGAAGTGGATAGGTAATGGCGCAGTGAAGTTGAATGTTTAAAACAGGCAGGGCAGAAAAGGTCGGAAAAAAGTAAGCAGGCATATCCCGGGTAACATCTGTAGGATATATGCCGGCATTCGGGGCTTCTAACTGAAGCTTACTGTTGTGTGTTGTTTTCATTTGCCTCCAATTGGCGATTTTTAATCTTAACTTCAGCTTATCCGGATTCAAAAGAAATCCCGGGAAGCAAAAAATCCCATCTTTCTGGTCTGAATGTTGAACATCCCAACGTGCTCCCACACACGTTTCCTATATCAGGCGGAATGCACTCTTCAGGCCTGCAAATTATATATCGCATTTTAATGCAAATGTAACTCCGAAAAGTGCAAAAAAAAAGGGTAAAAACACGTATTTTTTTTAAAGACATTGAAGAAGATACCCATTATAAACATCGACCATTTTTTCATATATGGTTGAAATGTTTTTATTACACCTTCATGTTAAATACTTTTACATCTTAAGTTTACTTATCAAAATATTAACTTTTCTCCTATACTGTGACAAGTACCTGAAAACCATATATATTATGGTATACTGGAAATAATATTTTATCTATTTATGGATATGCGGTTGAAAATGGCTCTAAAAAGGAGAGATGAAAACAAAGTCGATAAATTTTTTTACATTATTTTTTTGCGACAAAGAAAAAAACCGGCAGTGTAAGAATAACTGCCGGAGTTTACATTTTTCATAAAAGATTGAAGAAAGCCTTTTATGAGGGGAAAATATTCATAAGCATGTCAAATCAATTGAGTTTTCCTATGGTAAGATACTCCCACTCGCGGTTGAGCTGAATGAAGCGCACCACGGCAGGGTGAGATGCCTGCACCACCAGCCCATTAAGGACGGCATAATGCATGCCGTGCAGGATAAGATCTTTCGCATAACCTTTTCCCCTCAGCGGGCCGGGAACAAAAGCATTGTAAAATTCGAGGACATTCCCCTGCCTTCGGTAGGACAGATAAGATTGCTCATCCTGATGCTGAATGATAAATTTCTCTCCGGTGTCGATGACGGTGCTTTTCATTAAACGCTGGCATTAATTTTAAAAAGCGATGAAGGATTCGTTTTTCTGACTGCAAAAATAATCCATAAATGTGCGAATTGTACACCTCAACCCTCAAAATAAGTATAAATACGAATACCATAGGATGAAGTCTTTTGATTTCAATCATTGGATGGATTCATTCTGTGAAGCGTAGACATGTGTTTTAAACAACCGGAAAGAGCGGTAGTATTGGAATTCAATGCGTACTTCTACGCAAATCCCTTTCCGGGAGGCTCTAACCTTTATTTTTAACGGTTTAGCAGCACCTTTGTCATGGCTTCGGCCACCAGGCGGTTTCCCTCAGCATTCAGGTGTACACCATCGGTGGTAAGGATGCCCTGTTCAGCATTATCGACGTTGTGACTTATATTGTATTCCAGAAACAGGGCACGCAGGTCGACCAGAGGGCATCTTTCTTCTTTTGCCAAACGACGCACGATGTTGGCATATTTATTCAGATCTCCGTCCAGGGGGTTGGAGAAGTCGGTATGTTCACCAATAAGCGGTGGTGTACAAAGGATTACTTCCGCTCCGCTATTTTTAATCTGATGGATGAGGGTACGGTAGAATTGTTCGAATTTATCAGCATCGGTGCCGGTTCCCCAGGTTTTGTGCCATACATCATTAATTCCTATCAGAATAATTACGATGTCGGGCTGCTTTGACAACACATCCTTATCCAGCCGAAGATACAAGTCATAAACCTTATTGCCTCCTATACCAGCACCCAGCAGTTCAAACTGCTGACCGGTACTGCCCGCTCCAAGCATATCCTGCATCATGGGGATGTAACCACCAGGTTCTGCACCCATTTGTGTGATGGAGTCTCCAAAGAATATCACCCGTTTGGGTGAAGGCAACATACAAGCCATAAAAATCAACACTAAAGCCGTGAACAGTGAAAAGGTAAAAACACGGGGCAATCTTTCCATTTTCATAAATGCCAGGTTAAGGAACAACATACCCGGCCAGGCCGGTTCATACAACAAAAATTCAGGGAGCGAATTTAATCAATAATTGCATTGCCTGCGGCAATTTTTTATCAATTGCAGGGTGGCATGCAGGCTATGAACAATCCCACAAAAAAGATAATTAAAAGCGGAGTCAGTGACTTTATGAAGCGTATTTAAAGAAGGGTTATCCCCATTTACACAGCGATCTACATTGATCACAGTATTTCACAGAGCCTGTTTACAACCCGGCTATACTTATTATTTGATACACAACATTACGGGTTTAGCAGCACTTCCATTATAGTTTCGGCCACCAATTGGTTTCCGGCCGGGTTCAGACGCACCCCATCTGTAGTAAGTATGCCCGATCTCTTGTTGCCGGGGTTGTGAATAAGGTTGTGTTTCAAAAACACTGCACGTAAATCTGCCAGCTTGCATTTTTCTTCCTGGGCCAGGTTAAGCACGATGGAGGCGTATTTATTCAAATCTTCATCCTGGGGGTTGGAGAAATCAGTTTTTTCGCCAATAACAGCCGGCGTACATAGCACCACTACAGCACCGCTGGCTTTAACTTTACGAATTAAAGCACGGTAAAAAAGTTCAAATTTACGCAGATCCATATCGTTGCCCCAGGTTTTGTTTAACACATCATTCACACCGGTGAGTATAACAACCGTTTCAGGTTTTTTTGGCAATACCTCATCTTCGAGGCGGAGGTATAAGTCGTAAACTTTATCACCGGGAACGCCTGCAACAAATAATTCAGGCGACACATTGGTTTTATTTGCACGAAACATCTCTTTCAGCAAACCAATATACCCGCCCTGTTCCGCAGCCACTTTGGTGTTGGCACCCAGGAATACAATGCGTGCAGGCTGTGGCGCAACAAATGCCAAACCTGTACCAATCAAAAGCAAACACAACACCGGCAACAGCCTTCTGTTCGGGTTA
>JAQVEI010000410.1 GCA_028697695.1 Lentimicrobiaceae bacterium | reverse complement strand
CTCCCAGATAAAGGACTTTTTTGGGCTCTCAACCACGGCTGAAGTTCCTGCCGATTTTGTTGAAAAATGGCAATTCTATATTCAAAACGCTGGTTCCATTAATTATTATGCGTTCGGAATTGCCGTTTTTACGGTGCTGGTTTCTGTATATTGGCCCCGGATAAATAAACGGATTCCAGGGACGTTGATTGCGCTGATATTAACCACGCTTGCCGTAACTTTTTTTAATCTTCCCGTGGATACTATCGGTAGCCGTTTCGGGGCCATTAGCGCATCCTTTGGTTCGCCTGCTTTGCCTGCGGTTAGCTGGGCCACCATACGCATGTTGCTTGCCCCGGCATTTACCATCGCCATGCTTGGTGCTATTGAGTCGTTGCTCTCGGCTATGGTGGCCGATGGAGCCACAGGAGGCAATCACCGCTCCAATACAGAACTCATTGCACAGGGTGTAGCCAACGTGGTGACACCACTTTTCGGAGGCATACCGGCAACCGGTGCCATTGCCCGAACCATGACAAACATCCGCAATGGAGGGCGAACACCCATGGCAGGTATCATTCATGCCCTGGTATTGTTGCTTATTATGCTTTTTGTTGGAAACCTGGCTACACTTATCCCCATGAGCTGTTTGGCCGGTATACTGGTTGTAGTGGCATATAATATGAGTGAATGGCGCTCTTTTAAAGGTCTGTTGCATAATAGTAAAAGCGATGTGGCCGTGCTGCTGGTAACCTTTGTTTTAATCGTGATGATTGATCTTACCGTGGCCATTCAATGTGGATTGTTGCTCGCGGTATTGCTCTTTATTAGACGGGTATCCGAAACCAGCAATGTGGAGATACTTAAAAATGTTCAATCTTCAGAGGATATATCGGATTTGCCCGATGACATTGCGGAATTGGTCATTCCCAAAAAAGTAGAAATATTTGAAGTTAGTGGCCCCTTCTTCTTTGGTGTAGCCAATAAGTTTGAAGAAGCAGAGAAACAGCTTAAAGTTAAACCCAAAATTTTAATCATTCGGTTAAGACGGGTACCATTTATGGATTCTACCGCCCTCAATAACCTGCGAAGCTTTATTAAAAGAACCTTAAAAGAAGATGTTCAGGTTATTTTATCGGCTCCTGTGGAGTCTGTTTACAACAGCCTGCTTAAAAATAACATTCATCTGGTTATAGGCCCCGAAAATATATGCAACGATGTGCATGCGGCGCTGAAGAGAGCTCAGGAATTATTGGCAGCTAAGTAATTGTTTAATTTCAGCATAGCATCGCCTGCAGATTCTAATACCGCAGAAATGGTTCAGCATCTCATCATCTGATGAAACACTTTGAACCCATTCATATGATCTGGTAAAACAATACCCATTTTGATTTGTTGAATCAATGAATAGTCCGTATTTTCGTCAGATGCAGATTAAATCTTTATTACTAACCTAAAAAACTGATTGTCATGGCAATAAAAAAAGTATGGATAGAAGATGGATGCACCTCGTGTGGATTGTGTGAAAGTATTTGTCCCGAGGTTTTTGTAATTGAGGATGTTGCAGTAGTGATAGACGGGGTAAATTTTGAAGATTTTGAAGATGAAATAAAAGATTCCGCGGACAGTTGTCCGGTGGAGGTGATTAAATATTCTGAGTAAATCTGACAATTAAAGCATCAGGAGATAAAAGGCAGACCGGAGTTTTTTAATTCCGGTCATGTTTTATTGTGGATTATTGTTGTTGAAAATGGAAAAGATTCTTGTTTTTGTTTCTACTCTGGATGGAAAAACTACAAAGTGGGATAGTCCTTTAGTGAGGTCATGGTCATCTCCTGAGGATCAAGCCTATTTTAGCCGGTTGTGGAAAGAAAGCGAACTTGCTGTGATAGGGCGAAGCACCTTTGAAGCAGATCCAATAAAGCCGGCCAAGGGTCAGCATATAGTGGTAATGACCCGCAATGCCCACAAATATGCCGGCAAAGAAGCCGGAGGACAGATTGAATTTACAGATGAGAGTCCGAAGCAGTTGGTAAAGCGGTTTGAACAGCTAAATAAACCGCGCATGCTTATTGCAGGTGGTGCTCACTTAGCCACATCATTTCTTCAAGGCGGGCTGATTGATGAACTGTGGCTTACCATCGAACCCAAAATATTTGGTTCGGGAAATGGTTTGGTGGCCCGGGATAAACTTGATATTCAGCTTAAGCTGATCAGTTGTGAAAAGTTAAATGATGCAGGCACAATCCTGGCAAAGTATGCCGTAGTTAAATGAATTAAAAAATTTAGTGGAATGCGACAGGAAGCTGATATTTCGATTCCTGAAAACAACCATGCCTCTTCGCCCTTATTTTCCGTGATAATTCCTACGTATAACCGTTCACACTTGATAAAGAGGGCCCTGAATTCATTGGTTGCACAAACGGAATCCGATTGGGAAGCCATCATTATTGATGATGGAAGCACCGATGATACCTTTTCGGCAATATTTTCTTTATTGGCCTTGTATCCAAACATTTACTATCGCAAAGTTATTCATCAGGGCGAGGCTGCAGCCAGGAACAAAGGTATTGAGTTGTGTAAGGGGGAGTATATTACTTTTTTGGATTCTGATGATGAGTATCGGCCCGGACATCTTGAATCCAGAAAAAAACTGTTTGCCAGGTTTCCGGCTGTTAACTTTATCCATGGAGGCGTGCATATTATTGGTAATCCATATGTTCCCGACAGGTTTAATCCTGCCAAACAAATTCATCTGCGTGAATGTGCCATTGGTGGTACCTTTTTCATCGAAAAAAAGCTGCTTTTATCTTTGTATGGTTTCAATAGGATTGAACTTGGGCCGGATGCCGATTTGTATGAGCGGGCCAAAAAAGCCGGTGCCAGAATGTTAAAAACAACGCTGGCAACATACATATACCATCGTGAAAACCCCGACTCAATAACCAATACATTTAATTCGGGTGGCTCACAAAAGCAGAACACCACCTATAAAAAAACATGCTGACCTTTTTGCAAAGTCAGCATGTTTTTTTTCAGCATTCAATGCCTTTAATTTAAGCCTCTTTTGTGAAGCAATGGATCAAGTGATGGCTCCTGTCCGCGGAATTTCACGTACTGTATCATTCCCTCGTCATTTCCATTTTCAGCCAGGCAGTGTTGGCGGAAACGTGCAGCAATTTCCGGGTTGAATATGTCTCCGGACTGTTTGAAATAATCAAAAGCATCGCTATCGAGTACTGCGGCCCACAAATAAACATAATATCCGGCAGCATATCCTCCATTGAAAATATGTGAAAAATATGTGGTACGGTAGCGCGGCAGA
>JAQVEI010000409.1 GCA_028697695.1 Lentimicrobiaceae bacterium | reverse complement strand
CCGTTCCGCCTTTTTTTTGCCCGATTCAAGTATAGCCTGCCGGGCCATCTTAGAGGTAAAACGTTCATCTACGCGAACTATCTCCATTTGAGGAAAGGTTTTTTTAAACTGGCGTATAAAAGGTTCAATGTATTGCACCGATTCCGAAGGTGTATTATTCATCTGCCGGGGCAGCCCAACCACAATGAAATCAACCTCCTGCTGCATAAAATAGTTTTTCAGAAAAGAAATGATTTCGGCTGCACCAACGGTAGTCAATGGCGAAGCAATTATTTGTCCGGGATCAGTGACTGCAATCCCTGCTCTTTTTCTGCCATAATCAATAGCCAAAATCCTTCCCATTGTATGCTAATTTATGCTACAAAGTTAAGAATAAACTACCGTCATTAAAAAAATAGTAATTTTGAATTTTAAATGACTTGTCATGAACGATCTTCAGCATTTAATAACCTCTGCCTGGGACGACCGCTCACTTTTGAACCGTTCCGAAGTAATTCAGGCCATCACGCTTGCTGTTTCTCACCTTGATAATGGTGAGCTTCGGGTAGCCGTGCAATCAGGCAACGAATGGAAAGTGAATGAATGGGTTAAAAAAGCGGTAATTCTCTATTTTGCCATTTCAGGTATGGAAACAACAGCGGCAGGGCCATTGGAGTTTAACGATAAGATACCTTTAAAACATGATTTTTCAGGGCTGGGTATAAGGGTGGTTCCGCCGGCTGTAGCGCGTTATGGTTCCTATCTTGCTCCCGGTGTGGTGCTCATGCCTTCGTATGTAAACATAGGCGCCTTTGTGGATAGCTACACCATGGTAGATACCTGGGCCACAGTTGGATCCTGTGCCCAGATAGGAAAAAGTGTTCACTTGTCGGGAGGAGTAGGTATAGGCGGAGTGCTCGAACCTGTTCAGGCTGCTCCGGTCATTATTGAAGACGATTGTTTTATCGGCTCCAGATGCATAGTGGTGGAAGGTGTAAGGATAGGCCGTGCCGCGGTACTTGGCGCCAATGTGGTGATTACACGCTCTACCCGGATTATTGATGTTTCCGGCTCATCACCCCGCGAAATGAAAGGGTTTATTCCACCCCGTTCCGTGGTAATCCCCGGTACGTACCCAAAAGCATTTCCGGCAGGAGAATATCAGGTACCCTGCGCTTTGATTATTGGGCACCGCAAAGAGTCCACTGATCTCAAAACCTCGCTGAATGATGCATTACGCGATTATAACATTCAGGTATAAGGCGCCGTTTGGTTATGATAAACGCTAAAGAACTGCATCGTATTCTGATCATTCAAACTGCTTCGCTGGGTGATGTAATCCTCTCAACAGCCCTGGCCGAAACCCTGCATGCGGCCTTTCCGGATGCAAAAACCGACTTTTTAATAAAAAAGGGTTATGAATCACTTTTTCAGGGTCATCCCTTTATTAACCAGGTATTTACCTGGGATAAAACCAACCACAAATACCAAAGGTTATGGCATATCGCCATGCAAATGCGCAAAAACCGGTACAGTGCAGTAATTAATGTTCATCGGTTTGCCTCTTCGGGTTTTATAACCGCGTTCGCTGGAGCACCATATAGTGCCGGCTTTCATAAAAATCCACTTTCGGCGTTTTTTAAATACAGCGTTGAACATGTTATTACAGCCCAGGGCGACGGTAAACATGAAACAGACAGGAATCATGCATTGATACAGCCGCTGACTGACCTTAAAACCAGTAAGCCCGGATTGTACCCGACGGCTGCCGACAAGCAGGCAGTGGAAACCTACCAGCAAAAGCCTTATATTACTGTCTCACCGGCCTCATTGTGGTTTACCAAACAATATCCGGCCGAAAAATGGGTGGATTTTCTTAATCTTATACCTGATGATTTGCAGGTCTTTCTGTTGGGATCAAAAGCAGACATAGCTTTGTGTAAGGAGATTAGCAGCCAGACACATCATAAAAATCTGAATATTCTGGCCGGTTCACTCACTTTTTTACAAAGTGCTGCTTTGATGAAGGGTGCACTGATGAATTATGTTAACGATTCAGCGCCTCAACACCTGGCTTCAGCAGTAAATGCACCGGTTACGGTTATATTCTGCAGCACGGTTCCCGAATTCGGGTTTGGCCCGCTATCGGACAATGCACATATCGTTCAGACTACTCTTTCGCTACCCTGCCGTCCTTGTGGCTTACACGGGTTTAAGGCTTGTCCACTTGGCCATTTCGACTGCGCGCATTCCATACAAACCATTCAGCTTCTCGACACTTTACCTCCATGGGAAAATCAATAACCGAAGAGATAAATATTGCTTTGCACATCCTGCAGTCAGGAGGCGTTATCCTCTACCCTACTGATACCATCTGGGGATTGGGCTGCGATGCGCTTAACCCCAAAGCTATTGATCGGGTTTATGCTATAAAACAACGTAAAGCCGAGAAAAGCCTCATTATACTGCTGGATGATTTTAATAAAATTCAGCAGTACGTTAACTGTGTTCCCCCGGTTTACCCGGATATATTGAACAACCCCGAAAGGCCCGTAACAGTAATCTATAACGGGGCTAAAAACCTACCTGAAAATCTAATGGCCCACGATAAAACCATTGCCATAAGGGTGGTAAAGGATGATTTTTGCAGTATGTTGATACAAAAACTTGGAGGCCCGCTTATTTCCACATCAGCCAATGTATCGGGTGAGCCTGCTCCCATAGGATTTAACCATATTGCGGACACGATAAAAAATCAGGTTGATTACAGCGTTAAGTTGTATCGAGACCGTATCGGATGTTCAAAACCTTCAACCATTATTCACCTGCATGAAGATGGCACCTATACTGTGATAAGAGAATAACTATTTAGTGGACGAAAGTTGTATCATTTCGGGAACGAACATACTTACATCGCCTCCATTTTTATGAATATCCCTTACAATGGATGAGTTGATGGAAGTAAATTCCGGGGTGGTGAGAAAAAATACGGTTTCTATTTCAGGATAAAGCTTCTTATTGACCTGGCCCACAGTCCTTTCGAATTCAAAATCGGCTGATGTTCGCAGTCCTCTCAAAATATGCGTTGCTTCAACCTGCCGGCAAAAATCAACAGTAAGGCCGGCATAATGCATCACCTGAATAGCGGGATAAGCGTCGAAAACCTGTTTAATCCATGTCATTCGCTCCTGTAGATCAAAATAGCTCTTTTTTTCAATGTTTAAGCCAACGGCCACAATAAGTTCATCAAACAGAGGTAAAGCCCTGAGTATAATATTTTCATGGCCTCTGGTTATGGGATCGAATGATCCCGGGAAAACGGCGCGTTTCA